>JAYVSR010000114.1:0-2038 GCA_043775155.1 Burkholderiales bacterium
CAACACGGTCGGCTTGACGCCGATGCGTGCGGCGAGCGGCGCGGCCGTCATCTGTGTACGCTTGAGATGCGTGGTAATGATGCTGCCCACGCGACCGTCGGCCAACGCAACCGCCAGCGCCTCGGCACGTTTTAAGCCCGCCAGCGAGAGCTTGGGATCGACCGGATCGTCATCGCCCTTTTCGGCGTGGCGGACGACGACGACCGTGGACGTGACTACCGACTGCGCGAACACAGGGAACACCGGATCCAGCAACGCAATGACGGCGACCACGCGGATCGACGCTTCTCTGCAGACAGTTGCGACAAATGGGAAGAACATACGAACAGTTGGCGAGATTTTCATTTATTTAAGTTTCCTGATCAATAACTGGCAAGCATTCAGAAAGCGTGGTGCCTGCCGCCTAGGCGTCGGGCACTGGTACCCTACCAAGCACCACCTCGGTTTTCTCAAACAGTAACGGCAGTCCGCCAGTGTGGATAAACAGCACGTTGTCGTCTTGCCGAAACACACCTGCGCGCACCAACCCAATCAAACCTGCCATGGCCTTGCCGGTGTAGGTCGGGTCGAGCGGAACACCTTCGAGTCGAGCCAACATTTGGATGGCCTCGATGGCGTGCTGATTTGGAATTGAATACTTGGGGCGCCAATAATCGCCGTCGGTCTTGATCAAATTACTTGGCACCTCGCGATCGAGACCTAGCAACGCGGCGGTTTCTTGCGCTTCACGATGCACGAGGTGGTCTTGCTGCTTGGGGTCGCGGCTAACGCCGATGCCCGTCACCGGAATTTGCTTGTGCATCGCATGCAAGCCAACAACGAGGCCGGCATGGGTGCCAGAGCTTCCCGAGGCGACAATGATGTGGTCGATTTGCAGCGCCTGCTCGTCAAACTGCGTGAGAATCTCCTGCGCACAGGCGACATAACCCAATGAGCCGAGCGGGTTCGAACCGCCACCGGGTACGATGTAGCCACGTCGTCCATCGGTCGCCAGCCCTGCAGCGATGTTTTGCATCGCGGCAGTCATATCAGTCCCCGCCGACACTACCGTCAACGCCTCTACGCCCATCAGGAGAAACATGAAGTGATTGCCACCTGCGCCCTCCCGAAAGCTGTTCGCCACGCGCTCTTCAATCACAAATCTGCACTTGAGGCCTTCCTTTGCAGCTGCGGCCAGCGTCAACCGGCAGTGATTGGATTGCGGCGCGCCGCAGGTGATCAACGTATCGGCACCGTTTGCCAGCGCATCGGCCACCAGAAACTCAAGCTTGCGCGTCTTGTTACCGCCGGGAAACAAGCCCAGCATGTCGTCGCGCTTGATATAGATGTTCGGGCCGCCGAGTGTGCGGCTCAAATTCGGCAGGAACTCAATCGGGGTCGCAAAGGGCGTGTAACAACGACGCGGGAAGCGGGCCAAATCCAGCTGTTGATGTAGTAAGGTCACCGACACGTCTCAATCCACCGCGCGCTGAATCTGCCGTAGCTCAGCATCATCCAACGCATCGCCGAGGAAACCCCCGCTCTGGTGCGCCCACAGACGCGCATAAAGTCCGTCGCGTTTGAGCAGTGTTTGATGATCGCCCTCTTCCACCACGCGCCCTTGGTCAAGCACGATCAGCCGGTCCATCGCTGCGATCGTAGAAAGCCGGTGGGCAATCGCGACCACGGTCTTGCCTTCCATCAGTTTGTAGAGGCTCGCCTGAATCGCGGCTTCGACTTCCGAGTCGAGCGCGCTGGTGGCTTCATCGAGTAGCAGAATCGGCGCGTCTTTGAGCTTCACGCGCGCAATTGCCACGCGCTGGCGCTGACCACCGGAGAGTTTCACGCCGCGTTCACCGACATGCGCGTCGTAGCCAACTCGCCCCTTCGGATCGGTCAATTGCAAAATGAACTCGTGCGCTTCTGCGCGCTTGGCCGCCGCGATCATCTCTTCATCGCTAGCGTCGGGGCGGCCATAGACGATGTTGTCGCGCACCGAGCGATGCAACAGTGAGGTATCTTGCGTGACCATGCCGACGTTGGTGCGCAAGCTATCTTG
>JAYVSR010000115.1:0-10221 GCA_043775155.1 Burkholderiales bacterium
TACCCAAATGGCGTGGATCACCAGCATGCGCTCGTCGAGAAAGCCTTTGTCGTACACCAGTTGCACCAGGGACTTGCCGAATTTTTCTTGCCCCAGCACACGCTGCAATTTGGTTTCGAGAATGTGCGTGTTGAACGGCAGATCGTGCCGGCGCGAAAAATCCGACAGCGCGCCAAAGTATTCATCGGTGACCCGCTGCGGCGCCGAGTTGGAGACGGCGATCCGCAGGCGGCCGCCCGCCGCGCCGTGCCATTTGCCGTGAAACCAGGTGTACAGAGTGGCGATCTCCGGCGCAGTCCAGCGCCGCGCTTGATCCATCGTCTGCTTGATCTGCGCCGGCAGCAGGTCTTTGAGAAAAGGATACTTCTCGTACTCGACCATATTCGGGTGATTGATCGAGACAGTCGCGCGCAAGCCGCTGTCGGCATAGGCCTGCATGATGGCGTCGATGCCTTCGGGTGACGGCGCCGGGTTGTGATACGGGTCGTCATGCACGGCGGTGATGCCCTGCTTGAGCATTTCCACTGCGCCTAGCAGGGTTTGGACATACGCGAGGCGATGGTTCGCCTGCCCCGGTTCGCCATGTGCTTGACTCGCAGCGTGAATCAAGGGCGGCACCTCGTAGAGCATGAACAGTTCGAGCGGCATGTCGGTGAGAGCGCCGCACATCATGTTGCCGGGCGAGTGAAAGTGACCGTTGATCAGGCCCGGCATGGCGAGCTTGCCGCGGGCGTCAATTACAAGGTCTACTGCTACGCGATCCACTGCGCGGTGCATGAGGTCTTCGCCAATCGCGCTGATACGGTTGCCATCGATCAGAATATCGGCGCAGGCGTACTCGCGATCCGCGTCGTCTTGCGTCAACACGCGGGCGTTTTGAATCAGGGTGCGTGCCATGCGTTTACATTCGCTCGAACAGTGCGGCCAGTTCGGGTGCGACGCCGGCGGCGCGGCTGACCGGCCCGTGAGGGCGTGCCGGATTGCGGAAACCCGCTCCCACCAACGCTTCTGCCTCGATTACCGCAGCGGCGACGCCATCGATTACCGGGACCCGCACCGCATGTTTCACCCGCCGCGCCACGCCTGACATGGCAGCGCCGCAGACCACCACGACATCGGCGTGGTCCGAATCTGCGAGCGCGTTGGCGGCAGCGGCAATGCGCGCGTCCAGTTGACTGCTTGTGGCCAGTTGCGCAGACGCCAGATATTCGCTCGACGAAGCGATGTCAATCGTATGGATCGCCACGATTTTCGCCAGCATGCCGCTCCGCGTAAACACCTCGTCATACAGCTTGCGCGATACCGCGCCGAAGGTGATGACGCCGATCCGCGCGCCCAGCGCTCCAGCCGCGCGCAAACTGCTCTCTGTGATGCCGAGCACGGGAATCGGCAGCAACTCCCGCGCCGCAGTGAGGCCGGAGTCAAACGAGATCGCCAGGATGGCGGCGTCGAAACCGGCGTGATGCCTGGCCAACAGGTCGAGTACGGCGTGTGCAGCAATTGCGTCGCCGGCGTGGCTGAACACGATGTCAACGCCGAAATCTGCCGTCACTGCCTCGCAGGAGCTGCCGGCCGATGCGGCCAGGCGCGCTTCGGCCAGCACCGTATCGGTGACCGCCTGGGTGCGGTTGCCGTTCACCAGCAGCAGTTTCACGCCCGACTCCTTCTTCAAAAAAAACCGCAAAAACCGTGCGCCAATCCTCGCATGCCAATCCCGGTGCGCTACTCGCCATCGATTTATTGTCTACTAAATAGTAAAATATTGTCAACAAAACAATAAAAGTTTTGTACACTATTTAAGTGCATCAAGCGCAAATTTGGTGCGCTTTGATGCTGGGCGGTGCCAGCACGTGGCCAGCGTGTGGACAGCGCGCAGAACCGATCCAGACAAAATCATGCGGAGAATCGATGTGCAGAGTAGCGGCCACGAGATATTAAAATCCGGTTTCAATATGTCGCCCAACGCCGAGCCAAACCGGATGCATTCGCAAGACCAGATGTACGAAAAAATCATGGCGGCGGTGATCGAGCATCGCCTCCCGCCGGGCACCAAGCTGGGCGAAGACCGGCTGGCGGAGCTGTTTGGCGTCAGCCGTGCCAAGGTACGCCAGTTGCTGGCGCGCCTGGCGCATGAAGGCATCGTCACGCAGCAGCCGAACCGCGGCGCTTTTGTGACCGAGCCGACCCTGGCGCAGGCGCGCGAGATTTTTGAGTTGCGCAAATTGATTGAGCCGGCGGTGGTTAAAACCGTGGCGCGCGGCGCCGGCAAGGCGATGGTGAAGCGCTTGCAAGGGCACCTGGCGCGTGAGCGGCAGGCGGCCGCAGCCAACGATCACCGCGCGATGATCCGGCTCACCGGCGAGTTTCACCTGTTGTTGGCCGAGCTGGCGGGCAACGCCACCACCCTGCGCGTTTTGCGCGAGATGGAAACCCTGACCAGCCTAGTGATTTATTTGTACGACGGCCCAAGCATGCCGGCCTGCCGCGACAACGACCACGTTGCGATCGTCGCGGCGATTGCCAAAGGCGATGCTGCGCGCGCATCCGCCTTGATGCTTGAGCACTTGGGCGAAGTCGAAAGTTGCCTCGACATGCAGCGCGCACCGGCCCCGACGTTCGATCTGGCGGACGCCCTCGGTGTTTGACCGGGCATACGGCTTGCGTTCAAAATCGACAGACCCACTCGCCTCCCTCTTTTAAACCAACCGGACTATCTGCATGAAACGCACCCTCATTGGCATGTTGACGCCATCGTCCAACACGGCTCTGGAGCCGATTACCACGATGATGCTGGCCGGGTTACCGGAAGTGTCAGCGCATTTCGGCCGCTTTCGCGTCACCCAAATCGCGCTGTCGGACAACGCGCTCAAGCAGTTTGACGACTCCAACATTCTCGCGGCTGCCGAGTTGCTGAACGACGCCGAACTCGATGTCATCGCCTGGAACGGCACCTCGTCGGGGTGGCTCGGTTTTGATGCCGACGAACTCCTGTGCGAACGCATCACCGGTCGCACCGGCAAGCCGGCAGCGACGTCGGTGCTGGCGTTGAACGAAATTTTTCGCGCCACCGGGGTTAAGGAATTTGGCCTGGTGACGCCTTACACCGACGACGTGCAGGCAGCGGTGGTGGCCAACTACGGCAAGCACGGTTTCAAATGTGTCGCTGAGCGGCATCTGGGCTTGTCGCACAACTTTTCGTTTTCTGAAGTGACGGCGGATCAACTGCGCGGGATGATTCGCGAGGTCGCCAAAGCCAAGCCACAGGCGATCACCACCTTCTGCACCAATCTAATGGCCGCACCCTTGATCGAAGAAATGGAGCGGGAAATCGGGATTCCGATTTACGACACGATTTCTGTCGTGTTGTGGAAGTGTCTGCAAGTCACTGGCGTCGACCCGAAACGGGTGCAAGGCTGGGGCCGGCTGTTCCGCGAGCTGACATGAGCGGCTTGCAGCGACTGGCCGGCCGCTTGGTGGGCAAGAGCGCGCTGATCACCGGCGGCAATACCGGCATCGGCCGGGCCGTTGCGCTGGCCTACGCCGGCGAAGGTGCCGACGTGGCGGTCTGCTATGTGGCGCGTGAAGAGGAAGCGCACAGTTTGGTAGCGGAGATTCGCGGCACAGGGCGGCGCGCGCTGGCCGTGCGTGCCGACATCACTATCGAGCACGAAGTCGCGGCGCTATTTACGACTGTGATGGCCGATTTTGGCCGGCTCGATATTCTGGTCAACAACGCCGGGATTCAACGTCCGCAGCCGATCATCGAGATGAGTGTGGCCGACTGGGATCGCATGATGGCGGTGCATCTGCGCGGCGCGTTTCTGTGTTCGCGTGAAGCCGCAAAAATCATGCAGGCGCAGCACAGCGGGCGCATCATCAATCTCTGCTCGCAATTGGGCTATATCGGCCGCGAGAACTACACCGCGTATTCCACCGCCAAAGGCGGCATGATCGCGTTCACCCGCGCGCTGGCGAAGGAGCTGGCGCCACATGGCGTACTGGTCAATGGCGTTGCGCCTGGATTGGTCGATACCGGCTTTGACCCGTTGTCCGATGATGTCAAAGCCGCGCACGCCGCCAGCCTGCCGATGAAGCGCCTTGGCGTACCGGCAGACATGACGTCGGCCTTTGTGTTTTTGGCCTCGGACGAAGGCCGCTACTATTGCGGGCAGTTGATGCATCCCAACGGTGGTGAAATCATGCCTTAGTTGGGTCATGGTTAGGTCATGGTCAGGTCAGGGTCAGGTGCTGAGCATGACTGAGCGCAACGTCCTTGCCAAGCGCTGCCGGCGTCTGACAACAGGGAGAAGACGGTGAAGATTTGTGTGGTGGGAGCAGGGGCGATTGGCGGCATCTTGGCCGCGCGCTTTGCGCATGCCGGGTTCGACACCAGCGTGGTTGCGCGCGGTACGCATTTGGCCGCGATGCGCGCGCACGGGCTGACGCTGAAGACGCGCGATGGCAGCATCACCGCGCCGGTGCGCGCGCACGATGACCCCGCCGCGCTCGCCGCGGAAGCCGGGACCCAGGACGTGATCTTTATCGGTCTCAAGGCGCACCAAATCCCGGCCATGTTGCCGCTGCTGGCACCCCTCATCGGTGCGGAAACGATCGTCGTACCGGCGATCAACGGCGTGCCGTGGTGGTATTTTTTCCGCGAGGGCGGGCGCTTCGATGGCGAGCGGGTGCGGTGCCTCGACGCGGACGGCGCGATGCAGCGTGCGCTCGATCTGCATCACGTCGTCGGTTGCGTGGTGCATGCGTCGGGCGAAGTGACCGCGCCCGGTGAAGTGAGCTGGAACGGGCAAAAGCTATTCGTCATTGGTGAGCCGGATGGCAGCTTGTCGCGCCGCCTTAACGCCTTGGCGGAAGCGATGGTGCAAGCGGGCTTGGAGCCGCGCGTGTCCGAGCGGATTCGCGACGAAGTGTGGATGAAGCTGATTGGCAACACCGCATTCAACCCGGTGGCCGCGCTCACGCGTGCGCGGATGAACCAGATTTGCGCCAACCCGGAGTTGATCGCTTTCCTGCGCGCGGCGCTCGATGAGATGACTGGCGTCGCTGAAGCCTATGGCATCCGCCAATTGGTGACGATTGAGCGCCGCCTCGAGATTGCCAAGTCGATTGGCGCAGTGAAAATTTCGATGCATCAGGACCTGGAGTTGGGCCGGCCGATGGAGATCACCGCCATCGTCACCGCCTATCTTGAACTGGCCAGCAAGGCCGGCATTGCCTCGCCGTTGATCTCGGGCGTGCATGGAATGATTTCGACGCTGGCCGCCACCGCCGTGCGCCAGAGCTAGAATCTGCTGTATCACGTGAAGGAGACTGAAATGGATCTATCGACCACTGCACTCAAAGCACGCCCCGACGGCATGACCGAAGCCGAGTGGCAATTGCGCCTGCAACTGGCGGCGTGCTATCGCGTGTTTGCCATGTTGGGCTGGACTGAGCTGATTTTTAATCACATCACGGTGCGGGTTCCTGTAGATGAAGGTGCAGCCAGCACCGGCGACACGCACTATTTGATCAACCCGTTTGGCCTGCACTACACCGAAGTGACGGCGTCGAATCTGATCAAGGTCGGCCTTGACGGCGAGCCGGTACACCCGACGCCTTACACGGTGAACCGCGCGGGTTTCGTGATTCACAGCGCGATCCATGCGGCGCGCCCCGACGCCCATTGCATCATGCATATTCACTCAACCGCCGGGATGGCGGTGGCGTGCAAGGAGGCCGGGCTCGGCACCGATAATTTTTATAGCGCGATGATCGCAGGTGATGTCGCATATCACGACTACGAAGGCGTCACCACGCGCACTGACGAGCAAGGCCATCTGGTCGAGAGCCTCGGGAACAAGCACTGCATGATTTTGCGCAACCATGGTTTGCTGGCGCGCGAAGAAAATATTCCGGATGCGTTTTTCCAGATGTGGACGCTCAATCGGGCGTGCGAGATTCAAATGGCGGCGGCGTCGATCCCTGGGCCAAACCGTGCGTTGACACCCGAGGCGATTGCGTCGAGCCTGCTCAAGCAGCATCGCTCGGTCGATCCGGAAGGCCGGGTGCAGCCCAAGGTGTTCGATGCGATGGTGCGGCGTGCCGGGATTACTTCCTACGACATGTTGGTCTAGCGCCGGCTCTTGGTGACTTCCTGTCGCAGCGCATGAGCAGCGTGCAAACCGGCGGCTACGCGCTGCCGGAATATCCCTTCGTCGAGCCGTCGGCAATCAAGTCCGGTGCAGTCCAACGCGTACCGCTGGTGATCATCGGCGCGGGTCTGGCCGGTCTCGCACTAGCGTGTGATCTCGCTGAGCGCGGCGTGTCTGCGGTGGTGCTCGATGACGACAATACGATTGGCGTGCGCGGTGCGTCGTCGCGCGGCATTGTGTATGCGCAAAAGACACTGGAAATCATGGAGCGCTTTGGTATCTACGAGCGCATTCGTCAAAAGGGCGCAGTGTGGTCGGTGGGTAAAACGCTGGCCGGGCACGACGTGGTTTACGAATTTGATTTGAGCACCACCAGCGATTCGCGCCAGCCGCCCTTCATCAATTTGCAGCAGTTCTACCTTGAGTGGTTCATGGTGGATCGGATCATGGAATTGAACGCGGACGCAGAGCGCAACGCCGAGCCAGAGCGCAGCAACCAGATTGATCTGCGCTGGAAAAATCAGGTTGCGGGTTTTACACAATTTGATGATCACGCGCGCATCGAGATCGAAACACCCGCAGGCAACTACGCCATCGAAGCCGATTGGGTCTGCGACGCCTCAGGAGTGAGCAGCTTCGTGCGCGACAGTTTGAAGATTGGAATGAGCCAAGCGCGTGGCATCGACCGCTGGTGTATCTCCGATGTGCGCTTCAAAGAAAAGCTGCCGGTCGAACGCTGGACCTGGGTCGAAGCGCCGTTCAACGATAACCGCGCGGTGTGGCAGCACCTGATGGCTGACGATGTCTGGCGGATGGATTTTCAGATGGGGCCGGAGACTGATCTCGAATACGTCAGCCGCCCCGAAGTTGCCGCCGAACGGGTGCGGCGGCAGTTGGGGCAGGACGTTGAGTTTGAGATCGTGTGGGTGGGGCCATATTCGTATCGCGCACAGTTGATTGAAAAATTCCGTGAAGGCCGCACCTTTTTCCTTGGCGACAGCGCACACGCGATGAGCCCATTCGGCGCGCGCGGCGGCAATAGCGGGATTCAGGACGCTGACAATCTCGGCTGGAAACTCGCGCTGGTGCTGGGCGGCCAAGCACCCGAGGCTTTGCTCGATACCTATCACGCCGAGCGCCGCCCCGCCGCGCAGTTCAATATCATGACGACGCGGCGCACCGCGCGCTTCTTGCAACCCGAATCGCCGGCGGAAAAAATCCTGCGCGACGCCGCGATCAGCCTAGCGAAGGAATATCCATTCGCACGCCACCTGTGCAACACCGGACGCTTGTCCAATTCCTACCTCTACGGCAAGCCACCGACGTCGCGGGCGCAACAGCACAAAGTGCATGGCGTCGATGTGGGTGAGGCGGTGCAGAATGTGGAATTCATTGGACCCGATGGCAGGAGAATGGCTCTGGTAGACCTTTTTCGGGGTCAGGCCGCGTTTGTTGGCTTCTGGATTGGTTCTCCGGGCAGAGGTGTTTCCAAAATCGAGGTGACGGCGGCAGAAGTCATCCATCTCGCCAACGCCAGCGCGCCGCTGTTACGCATGCTCGAGGTTGACTCGAACTCACTTGGCCTCTCGGTAGTGAACGATGCCGCAGGCAAACTCGCTGCCGCGCTGGGGCTGAACGATGACCAACCGATGTTCTGCCTGCTGCGCCCCGACATGCATCTGGCTGCGCGCTTTGAACAACCCAGCGCCGCAAAAGTGAAGGCCGCGCTGCGCCGCGCCTTGCGTGACAGCTTATGAAAACCACACTCAATTTTTCCGACCACGACGCGTTCTACGAGCGCCTGATCGCCGCGCATCAAGGTCTGAGTGACGAGCAGAGCGCGCAACTCAACGCACGCCTCGTGTTGTTGCTCGCCAATCAACTCGGTGATGAGGCGCTGCTCGAAGACTGCATCGACGCTGCGCGCAAGCCATTCGGCCCCTACACCGTTCCGAAAGAATGACTGTGGGAACGACCGCAACACTGACCGCAGCGAAAGAATGATATGGAATTCAACCCGCCTGTCCCCAAACTCGAACTGCTCTACCGCGCTTCCATCGCCGTCGACAAGCCGCAACTGTTCGGTGCGACCCCGCAAGCCGCAGGCGAGCGCCGCATCATCAACATCACTGGTGGCGAATTCACCGGTGAATACGGCGGCGCGCCCCTGACAGGAAAAATCCTCCCCGGCGGCGCCGACTGGCAAATCATCCGCACCGACGCCGTGGCGCAACTCGAAGCGCGCTTCACCATGCAAACGGATGACGGCGCATTGCTTTACGTGCGCAACTTCGGCTTTCGCCACGGTGCGCCCGACATCATCGCGCGCTTGTTCTCTGGCGAGGTGGTGGACCCGGCGCTCTATTATTTCCGCATGACGCCGCTCGTCGAAACCGGCGACGCGCGCTACGCCTGGCTCAATTCGCTGATCCTCTTGGGCAGCGGCATGCGCACCAAAGACCGCGTGATTTACGACGTCTACGCGGTGAAGTGAGCCGCTAGGGTGCTTGTCGGCAGGGGCGAACGCAACGCGAGATGAGTTCCTGAAACATGCCAATTTTGGTGTCAAGTCCATTTTAGTCATGACTAAAATGGACTGATGTCCAGTTTGGTCATGTGACAAAGATGCATATAAGATATGCCAATTGGCATAATACAGCGGGTCCATCGCTGAGCTGCCGTGTCGGCACGGGGAAAGCAAATATGGAAACAATTGCAAGCAAAAGGACGCTCAAGATCGCCGCCCATGCTGAGTTGGGACGCCCTCCGGCAGTCGCGCGTCGTTCGCGCTCTGGAGCGGACGGGACTCTGATGATTTTGAATCAAGCGCTGTCCGTACAACCACGTACGCCGCTCGATTGGGTACAGGTGATTCGTGCCGGTCTCCCGTCCACCGCAATTGATACTCTTGCAAAGGCCATTCGCATCAGCCAGGCCGAACTTGCCGCCGCCCTGGACATTCCGGTGCGCACCTTGGCGCGGCGCAAAGAGGAAGGCGTGCTCAGCCGGGACGAGTCTGCAAAACTGGTTCGGCTGGCGCGCGTTGTTGATCGTGTGGCGGAAGTGTTTGAGGGCGAGGATGACGGCATCGCGTGGCTCAAGTCTTCCAATTCCTCGCTCGGACGCGTGACGCCCCTGTCCCTTCTCGATACTGATATTGGCGCGGAAAGCGTCCTCGATACGCTCGGGCGGATCGAACACGGTGTCTTTGCCTGATTGATGATGGTGACTTGGCGGCTGCTTGCGCCGCGCTTCGCAGAATCCGCGTTCTCGGGTGAAGGCGCCCGCCTTTACGGTGGCCGCTGGAACAAAAAAGGTATCCCGATGGTGTACACCGCCGGGAGTCTGTCGCTGGCGGTGCTCGAAATGCTGGTGCAGGACGAACCGTTACGCGCGCGCTACGTGATGATGGAAGCCAGCTTGCCCACCGGGATCAAGATTGAAAAAATCACGGCCAGGCAATTGCCTGCCGATTGGCGTGGTTCCGCCGCCCGCGCCCATCTTCAGGCTGTTGGCAGTGATTGGGCCGCAAGGAGGTCAAGCGCGGTGCTGGCGGTACCGAGCGCCGTGCTTCCCTTGGAGACCAACTACCTGCTCAACCCCTTGCATCCTGCATTCGCCAGAATCGGGATCGGCAAGCCGCAGGAGCTCCTCACCGATTTGCGCTTGATTCAAAAGTGACGGATTCGGTCTGCTGCGCGCATGCAAGCAAGAGCGCGAAATCGCGTTCCAGCTATACTTTGCGGTCAAGCTGGCAGCGATGCCAGTATAAAAATATTTCACATTTTTTCTCACAGGAGACAACCAATGAAACTCAAACTGCTCGCCGCATTCATCCTGATGTCCGGTTTTGCCACCACACCGGCCCAGGCCCAAACCACTCTCACCATGTCAAGCTGGGTGCCGCCCTCGCATGCGCTGACCCGCGATGTGCTCGCGGTCTGGGGCAAGGATGTTGAGCGCGTGACCAATGGCCGCGTGAAATTGCAAATGTTGCCCAAGCATCCGATTTCGGCGCCCGGCACCTTTGACGGCGTGCGCGATGGTCTGGTCGATGTCTCGTACGTCA
>JAYVSR010000116.1:0-19390 GCA_043775155.1 Burkholderiales bacterium
TCGGTCTCGACGTACACCGTCTTCGCAATCGTCAGCGGCGCAGCGTCAGCAAAATAATCGTCCGGCAAATAGCGCCGCTTGAGCGCACTGTAGTTGCCATAGCGAAACGGCAGCGGCGGCAAGTCGCGCAGCCAAGGGTGATAGTTTGTTTGCGGATCCCAAAAATGCTGATGCGCGTCTGCGATGGGGAAGTCGATGCTCATGCGATGTGAGTGTGGCCGAAGCAGACCGGGTGTGGCAGCGTCGCCGATTATGGCATTGCGCCAAGCGCGTACTTGCAGTGTCAATCCGGGCATGGTCAAACCGCGCATCGTCAAACCAGCAGCGTCAATCGTGCTGCCGATCCATCCTACAATATCAACGAGGAGAACGCATTGATGACACGCCGCCCGCACGGGTTTACCTTAATCGAGATGTTGATCGTGGTCGCGATCATCGGCATCCTGGCTGCCGTGACGCTGCCGTCGTACCGCAGCTATGTCCTCAAAGGCAAGCGCTCTGACGCCATCGCCACGCTGACGCAGATTCAACTGACGCAAGAAAAATGGCGCGCCACCAATTCCGTCTACGGCACGCTGGCACAACTGGGCCTGCCTGCCACCTCATCGCAAGGTCTTTACACGATCAGCGCGGGCAACCTCAGCGCTACCAGTTACACGCTCACCGCCACCGCCACCGGCACCCAGACGGCAGATACCGCCTGCGCCACCATCGCCCTCACCGAGAACGGGCCGGACGTGAGCACGGCGGCGAAGAAAACCTGCTGGGGTCAGGATTGATGGCGGCATTGACGCAGGTACCTGCCGCCGCCCAGGCCGCAGCGCGCGGCTTCACCCTGATTGAGCTCGTGGTCACGATCACCGTGCTCGCGGTCCTCGCGCTGATCGCGGTGCCGTCGTACCGCGACGCGGTGGATAAATACCGCCTCAAAGCCGCCAGCGAAGCCTTGTTCGGCGAGTTTCAAAACGCCAAGTCGATTGCGCCCTTGCGTAAAGTGAATGTGACGATCCAGTTCACCACCGGCGCGGCCTGGTGCGCCGGTGTGACGGTGAAAGCCGCATGTGCCTGCGCGCAGGCTGGTGCCACCCAGCCCGACTACTGCGAGATCAAGCGGGTGCAGGCGAGCGAATTCAAAAACGCGACCTTGAGCGCAGCGAGTTTTGGCGGCCAGCCCACACTGGTGTTTGAGCCAGTGCGCGGCACGGCAACTGCGGGGGCTGTCAGTCTCACCTCATCGATGGGCAAGCAAGCCACCATCAGCACCTCGGCGCTCGGGCGGCTCACTCTGTGTTCGCCCGCCGGCACCGGCAATATTGCGGACTTGCCGGCATGCTGAGCCAACGTCCGCCCGCGCCGGGCCGTCCGCTTTACCGCTCAAAGCGCCGCAGCCCGTTGCGCCACCCGCAGACCCACCGCCCGCAGAACCGCTCCCAGTGCGGCTTTACGCTGGCCGAGATGATGATCGGCGTGGTGATCGCGCTGTTTTTATTGTCTGGCCTGATCCTCTCGTTCACCGCTACCACCAAGAGCAGCAGCGACACCCTGCGCGCGGCCAAGGGCGCGCAGGACTTGCGCGGCGCAATGATGATGATGGCGCGCGACCTGCGCCGGGCCGGCTACTGGGCCAACGCGGCCTCGATGACCGGTAGTCCGGCCACCGTCAATCCGTTCGCCGCGCTCAACACTGCCACCGCCGGCTGCGTGCTGTTCGCTTACGACCAGAACAGCAATGGCACGCTGGACGCCAACGAGTCGTTCGGCTACCGCCTGAAAAGCGGCGCGATTGAAGCGCGCACTGCCGGCGCTACCGACGACTGCGCCGCCGCTGCCAACACCTGGGAGGCGCTCACCGATGCCAAAGTCAACACCGTCAACACGCTTACCTTCACCCTCGCCGAGTTGGCCGCGCCAGTCACCGGCGGCGGCAACATGATGGTGCGCCAGGTCACCATCGACACTGCCGCGCAACTCGCGCGCGACGCAGCGGTCAAACAAACCTTTACCGAAACCGTGCGGATCAGAAACGATGTGTTCCGTCCTTAAGCCTGCGCCATCACAATCGCAACGCGGCGCCGCCTCGCTCGCCGTCACCATGATCCTGTTGTTCCTGGTGCTGCTCGTCACCCTGTTCGGCGCGCGCGCCCTGGTGCAAGACACCCGTGCTGGCGCCAACGAATACCAGAGCGCGCGCGCCTTCGAAGCCGCCGAAGCCGGTATCGAATACGGCATCGCCTGGCTCAATGCCAACCCGTCACCGTATCCGTTCGTCGCCGACAAATCGCCTTACGGCGTCTTCACCGGCTGCGCTGCGGCCAGCGCCTGCGAGCGCGTCGGCCCTGACTTGGCGATCAATCTGCCGAACGGCTTTACCGTCACGGTGCGCCTGCGCCGCGCCACCGTGCCGCTCGATGCGCTCAATGTGATCGAGGTGCTGGCGCACGCGGTATCCACCGCCGACGCGGGCAACGTCGCGCGCGCCCGGCAAAAGGCCTTGGTGTCGCCATTCAACAAAAACAAGCCGGGTCTGGGTGCGCCGCCGCTGTTGATCAACGGTTGTTTGTCGGGCGTCACCGGTAACCCCAGCATCGTGCCGAAAGCGGCCGGCGCCAGCGCGCTGGTGTCATCACAGGCAGTGGCCTGCCTCGATGAGGGCCACCTCAATCTGAACGGCGGCGCCAAGACCGGCAGCGGCTTTACCGGCACCGCGTGGGATCAACTGTTTCCCGGCATCAGTAAAACTGAAATGCAAACCATTGCGCAGACGCAGATTGACGCCGGTCTCGCGCTGGCGGATCGCAGCGTGATCTGGGTCACCAGCACCTCGCCGTGGCACGACAGCGCCGGCAGTGCCGCCAAACCGGTGATCCTGATTTTCAGCGCGGCGTCGGGCTGCCCCAAGGTGAACGGCAATCCGGCGATCACCGGCATCGTCTACTTTGACGGCGGCTGCGACTCGAACGGCTTTGGCGGCGCGACAATCGACGGCACCCTGGCCTATGAAGGCGCGCTCACCAAGTTCAACGCCAACGCCACACTGCGCTACAGCAGCGCGGTGGCAGACCTCACCGGCAAGGGCGCGAACCTCGGCGGCAAGACGCCCAAGCTGGCCGGCAGCTGGCGCGATTTTTAAGGGGCGGCTTATGTCACTCGTCATGCGGAACATGCGCCGCGCGCGCGGCTTCACCATCATCGAGGCGATGGTGGTGCTGGTGATATTGCTGATCGGCATTCTGCTGCTGACGCGCATGCAGGGCGTGCAGGTCAACACGGGCGCGGCCAACCGCCAGCGTACTGAAGCGGTATTTTTGGCGCAGCAAACGATTGAGTCCCTGCGCGCCTACTCGGTGATCCCCAGCACGGCCGGTGCCGATGCCTACGCCGACATTGCCTCGGGCAACGACAGCGTCAAAGGCCTGGCCGCCACCTACGCGCGCACCTGGACTGTCACCACCACCGCATCCCCGGCCTTCAAGACAGTTGAAGTCGCAGTCACCTGGCAGGACGCGCGCGGCAAGAGCGAAACTGTGTCGTTGACGAGCTACGTCAGCGCTGCCGACCCGGCAGTGTCCGGGCAGGCGATCACCGGTACCTAGCGGGCGCACCGATGCGCACCGATGCGCGCCGGTGCGCCGTCATTCTTGTTCACTATGAAACCCGCCCCAATGGTCACTGCCGTCGAGCTCTATGCCCTGCCACGCAACGACATCGAGCTCGAATCGGCGAAGCTGCGCTCGCGCAAACGGCTCACCAAGACCGCCGCCGTCGCATCCCTCGCCTCCATCATCCCGTTGCCGGGCCTCGACATTGCGGTCGATGCAGGGGCGCTGTTGAAACTGATTCCCGAAATCAATCGCGAGTTCGGCCTGACGCCAAATCAGATTGAGCAGCTTTCACCCAACAAGCAGTTGATCGTCTACAAATCGATTGTCGCGGTCGGCGGCGCAATGGTCGGCAAACTGATCACCCGCGAGCTGGTGATCGAAGCGCTCAAGACCGTGGGCGTGCGGCTGACCGTCAAGCAAGCCACCAAGTACGTGCCGCTCGCGGGTCAGGCGTTGTCGATGGCGATCGGCTTCGCCGCGATGCAGTACGTCGGACGCCAGCACATCAAGGAATGCGCGCGGGTGGCGGAGATGGTGCGGGGGTTGAAGTAGCGGCGCTGACGTAGTACCAGCGGCCTTGCTCACGCACGAAGCGGCTGACTTCGTGCAGGCGCTGCGCGCGGCCGCCCACTTTGTAGCGCGCAACGAACTCGACGATGGCGCCGCCGGTATCAGTGCCGGCGCTGGTGATTTCAAAGCGCTTTACCTCAAGGCCGATCCATTTGCTCCCACTGTCATCGGCAAGACTGAGCGCAGCGGGCCGCGTGCTGGCGTGCCAGGTGGCGAGTAGATAGGCTTCGTCGTGTTGGGTGAACGCGGTATAACGCGAGCGCATCATGGCTTCGGCATTGGGCGCGGCGGTTTGCCCGCTTAGGTACGGCCCGCAACATTCGGTGAACGCGCGCGCGGTGCCGCATGGGCAGGATGATTTTGAAACTGGTTTCATCAGCCGGCCACGTAATGCGTTGCCTCAAAATCGTTCATTGCTGCATGGGAGAAAACGGCTGAAACTGTTGGTGGACAATGATCTCCGGCCATCGCATCAAGGCAACGACAACACATCGCCTTGGTCCGGGGCGGCGCGCCCATCGAGCATGTTAGGCGCTCAACCAACGCGCGGTTGCCCGGCGACGTGAGGCCAATCACCTCGCACGCGCCGCGCTGCGCCAGACAAAACGCCAGACAAAACGCCAAACCGTAGGCGGTCTTGCTCGACGCGCTCGACAAGATGACGCGCTTGGCCGGCGGCGAGATCGGGCGTGGCAGACGCACCGGCGGCCGCTGCGGCGGCAGGCACAAATTTGGTTTGCCTCAAATCATCGCGGCGCACCAAAAAATCAATCGCACTGGTCGTGGCCGATGTCATTCTGCGCTCGCCGTATTGGCTTACCGGACTCGACCCCAAGCTTGGCCCAGCCTTCATGCCCGAGCTGTTCCAGCGTGGCGATATTGGTCTCGAAAATCGCCTCCGCTTCGGGGAACGCCGCCACCGCTTTGTCGATGCTCGCTTCACGCAACAAATGCAGCGTCGGGTAGGGCGAGCGGTTGCTGTAGTTGCTGATGTCATCTGCTTGCGTTTCCGCGAACTGATAACGCGGATGAAAGCTCGCGACCTGAATCTCGCCGGCCAGATTCAGCTCGCCGATCACTTCATCAGCGATGTCGAGAAAGTCGTTGTAGTCGATGAAGTCAGCGAGCACATGCGGATGGATCAGCAGCGTGGTGTCGGTTTGTTCTGCATCGGTGGCGGCGAGGTGTTGCAGCTCCTGCACCAGATCGCGCACCAGATCTTCGGTAGTCGCAGCTTCGCTGACGGCATAGCGAATCTGCCCCTTGATATGCACCGCCTTGGCGAACGGGCAGAGGTTGAGGCCGATGACAGCC
The DNA here is from genome assembly GCA_043775155.1 of Burkholderiales bacterium. Taxonomy (GTDB): domain Bacteria; phylum Pseudomonadota; class Gammaproteobacteria; order Burkholderiales; family JAEUOS01; genus CANJDH01. The sequence continues at coordinate 5,487 of JAYVSR010000116.1, forward strand.
TTCTCCAGCCAGTAACGGGTGGCGTCGATGTAGCGGGCATGCGGCTGCGGGTTGGTCTGCGGCGTAGTCATAGCCCGAGAGTATCAGCGATTCCGCACATCGCGTTGTGCCGCAAAAACGGCAGAGACACCCAGCGCCTGCATTGCGCTGGCGCTGTGATGTTTACATCTCTTGCAGAATCTGCTCGCGCCGGACGCGGCATTCTTCGCTGGTGAACAAGCCTTCTTCACACATGTTGCGCAGGCGCTGCGCCCGCTCTTCAATCGACTGGCGCGGCGCCGGGTTGACAGCAGGCGCTGCGGGCGCGACCGTTTGCTGCACGGCTGGTTGCGTGACGGCGGGCGCAGCCTGCTGCACGATCACCGGCGGCGCAATGTAGGTCACGGCTGGCGGAAAATAGACCGGTGCGGGGTAATAGTAGTAAGGCGCGGGATAGGCATAACGTGGCGCAAATACCGCCGCACCCACCACTGCGCCACCGATGAAATAACCGAAGCGGCGCCCGCCACGCGCCTCCGCATCGGGCGCGTAGTGCGCGGCACCGGCAAGCAGGGTGAGCGTGAGCACCTGAGCGGAACGCGTAACCCAAGCTTGGGACAAGTTGAACAGTTTCATGACGGCCTCCCTACGAGGTGACTTGCGAGGTGACTTGCGAGGTGACGGACGACAGAAATTTCAGCACAAATTTCATCACAGGCGCGCGGCAAAGAAAAGCGGAGTTACACTTTGCTGTGCGCTGCCAAACCGGTCAAACATCATGAATTGCTTGCAAAAAACGCAGCCTGGCAAGCCGGGGTTGACCCGGCGCAAAATCTGCTTGCCGCGCGGCGTAGCGGCCGGACTGGCGGGTGCCGTTCTGGCAGCGGCGCAGTGGGCCGCCTGCGGCAGGGCCGCGGCGCAAGAAACACCCACGCCCGCACAGCAGCAACTGCGCTCCCTCTACAAAGAGCTGGTCGAGATCAACACCACTGATTCGGCGGGCAGCTGCACCGTCGCTGCCGAGGCGATGCGTAAGCGCCTCGCGGCGGGCGGCATCGCCGGGGCCGACATGCAAGTCATCGTGCCGCCGGGCGGGCCGAAGAAGGGCAATCTAGTCGCGCGCTATCGCGGCAATGGTGCTGACAACGCTGGCAACAGCGGCAGCGCAAAAAGACCAATCCTCCTGCTCGGCCACCTCGATGTGGTCGAAGCGAAACGCGAAGACTGGCAGCGCGACCCGTTCAAGCTGATTGAAGAGAACGGCTATTTCTATGCGCGCGGCGCGTTCGACGACAAAGCGATGGCAGCAATTTTTCTCGACAACCTGATCCGCTACAAAAAAGAAAACTACCGGCCCGAACGCGACATCATCCTGGCGCTCACTTGCGATGAAGAAATCATTCCGTCCGAGTTTAGCGGTGCCGAATATTTGCTCAAACACCATCGCGCGCTGATCGACGCCGAGTTTGCGTTGAACGAAGGCGCCACCGGTCTACTGACCCGCGACGGCAAGCCGCAGCGCCTGATGATTCAGGCGGGTGAAAAAGTGTTCCAAACCTACACGCTGGAGGTCACCAATCCGGGCGGCCACAGCGCCTCGCCGGTGAAAGACAACGCGATTTATCACCTGGCCGGCGGCCTCGCGCGTCTCGGCGCGTTTGATTTTCCGTTCACACTGTCAGACACCACGCGCGCCTACTTCGAGCGCATGTCGAACATCGAAACCGGGCAAGCTGCCGCTGATATGAAAGCGATTTTGCGTGACCCGCCCGATGCGGATGCGCTGGCGCGCTTGTCGCAAACCGCTGCGCACAACGCGACCTATCGCACGACGTGTGTCGCCACGATGGCCGACGCCGGCCACGCCACCAACGCGCTGCCCCAGCGCGCCCGCGCCACGGTCAACTGCCGCGTGCTGCCGGGCGAGTCAGTCGATGAAGTGCAACAGACCCTCGTGCGTGTGTTGGCGAACGACAAGATCAGGATCACGCCGTCCGGCATGCCGGTGCTCGCGCCCGCGCCGCCGCTGACGCGAGAGATTCTCGGCCCGGTAGAAACCGTGAGTACGCAAATGTGGCCGGGGGTACCGATCGTGCCGGCGCTCACGGCGGGAGCGACGGACGGACGCTTCACCAGCAACGCCGGGATTCCGACTTACGGATTGTCAGGCTTGTTTCGCGACCCCGATGGCTCCGGCGTGCATGGCTTGAACGAGCGCATCCGCGTCAAGTCGCTTTACGAAGGCCACGAGTTTTTGTATCGCGTCGTCAAGCTTTACGCGGGCGGGAAATGACTTTTTGAATCACTGGCATAGAGGTCAACCGATGAAATTACCTTGTCTCAACCTGCTCTGCCGCAACGCGACTGCCGCTTTGTTGCTGGCGTGCATGGTGCCGGTGGCACAGGCACAGGCACAGGCTCAAGCGCAGACGCAAGCCGACGCCTATCCCAACAAACCGATCCGCATCATCGTCCCGTTCCCCGCAGGCGGCGCGACCGACATCGCGGCGCGCGCGATTGCCGACAAGATGAGCGCGAACTGGAAGCAGCCCGTGCTGGTGGAGAATCGCGGCGGCGCCGGTGGCAACGTCGGCTCCGATGTCGTCGCCAAATCCGCGCCCGACGGCTACACGCTGGTGATGGGCGTCACCGGCTCGCACGCGATCAACATTTCGCTGTATTCAAAAATGCCGTACGACCCGGTGAAGGATTTCGACGCCATCACACAGGTAGCGGTGGTGCCGAATGTCGTCGTCGTGCATCCCGCTGTGCTGGCGCAATCGCTGGCGCAATTCATCGCGCTGGTCAAGCGCAACCCCGGAAAATACGACTACGCCTCGCTCGGCAGCGGCACTGCCGCGCACCTCGGCATGGAGTTGTTGAAGACCACCGCCGGCATTTACATGGTTCACATTCCCTATCGTGGCAGCGCGCCGGCAGTGGCGGATTTGATCGGTGGCCAGGTGCAGGTGATGATGGACGGCTTGCCGTCAGCATTGCCGCATGTGAAGGCCGGGCGCTTGCGTGCGCTGGCGGTAACGAGTCAAAAGCGCTCACCCGCCGCACCTGATGTGCCGACGATTGCCGAGCAGTATCCGGGTTTCTATGCTGACGCGTGGTCTGGTCTGTTTGCCCCGAAAGGCGCTCCCAGAGCCATTCTTGACAAGATTGCCATCGAGACCAAGCGGATTTTGAATCTGCCCGACGTGCGTGAGCGCTTCGCCGCATTAGGTGCCGAGCCGGTGGGCTCGACGCCGGCCGAGTTCGCCCAACACGTGCAGCGCGAGATCGCCAAGTGGGCCGTGGTGGTCAAGCAGAGTGGTGCGAAGGCGGATTGAGCATGTCGGGTCGCAGGCTACTTTACGGCTTAGTGTGCGTCACTGTATTGTGGGTATGCAGTACCCATGCGCAAACCGTCTCGCTCGAATCGATCTATCTGGGTGTGCCTTTCGTGCCGAAAGCGACGGTGACACACCAGCCAGATGACGTGATTTCCGCTGACAAACTGCAACGCATTGGCAGCGGTACCGTGGTTGTGGCAGTGCTGGTTGGCGAGGACGGCGCGCCGCTGCGCTATCGCATTCTGTCGGCCGAGCCAATGTTCTTGTTCGACCGTTATGTGACAGAGTCGCTACCGGATTTTCGCTTTGCCATCGTGTCGCGCAATGGTGTGCCGCAGACCTATGAAACCCGGCTGACGATGCATTTTTTGCCCCGTAAGTGAATTGCATTTTTGAGGAGAATTGTCGATGGAGCAATCGAACAAAACCGCCCGCGAGCTGTTTGAAGCGGTGAAGAAAAACCCGACCCGCAAGCGCTTCGGCTTTGGTGCGCGGCCCGCACTGATCAACGTCGATTTGCAAAAGGCCTACACAAACCTGGGCGAATTCGCCACTGCTTATGAGACCGACCCGAAGCAACTCGACTACGTCAACCAACTGGCGGCGGCGATGCGCGCGAAGGGCTTCCCGGTGATCTGGACTTACGTTGCTTACATGGAGTCGGGCGAAGATTGCGGCGTCTGGGGTACGCGCACCAACACGCCGGATTCATTGCAGAACATCAAGGTCGGCTCGCGCCGCAGCGAGTTCGACGACCGTCTCGTGATTGATCGGGCCAAAGACATCATCATCAACAAGCGCATGGCCTCGGCGTTTTTTGAAACCAATCTCGGTTCGATTTTCAACTTCCACAAAATCGATACGGTGATCGTTACCGGCGGCTCGACCTCGGGCTGCGTGCGCGCGACGGCAGTTGATTCGCTCCAGCGCAGCTACCGCACCATCGTGCCGGAAGAGACGACGGCCGACAAACACGAAAGCCCGCACTTCGCCAATCTCTACGACATGGCGTTGAAGTATTGCGACGTGATTCCGGTGGCTGAGGCGATTGCGCATTTGAATGCGATGCCGGCCAATCAAGGTTGAGCACGAATTAAGACCAGCGGCTGTGTGAGCGCTTTGCGATAAAACCATTTCGGAACATCACTATGGCCCGCGACCCCAACCTCTACGACTATCTACCCAACGACGGCACCCGCCCAAAAATCACTTGGCCGAACGGCGCACGCGTCGCCTTTTGGGTAGCGCCGAACATCGAGTTCTACGAACTTGATCCGCCGAAGAATCCCTCGCGCGGCGCGTGGGCGCGTCCTGCCCCCGACGTGCTCAACTACTCCTATCGCGACTACGGCAATCGCGCCGGTTTCCAGCGCATGATGGAAGCGATGGATCGCTGCGGCGTGCGTGGCAGCGTCTCGCTCAACGTCGCCATGTGCGAGCACCATCCGGAGATCACTAAGGCCTGCGCCGAGCGTGGCTGGGAGTTTTACTCGCACGGCACTTACAACACGCGCTACCTCTTCAATCTGAGTGAAGAACAAGAGCGCGCGGTGATTCAGGACTCAATCGATACGATCAAGAAACACACCGGCCAGAAGCTCGATGGCTGGCTCGCACCGGCCCTCACCTACACCGACCGCACGCTTGATCTCGTCGCCGAGATGGGGCTCACCTATGTGTGCGATTTGTTTCACGACGATCAACCCGGACCGGTGAAGGTGAAGCAGGGACGCCTCGCATCGATCCCCTATTCGCTGGAGATGAATGACGTGATTGTCTACAACGTCAATCTCGTCAGCCCGCGCCGTTATGCGGAAATTTTGAAACGCCAGTTTGACCGCTTGTATCAAGAGGGCGCGGAATCCGGCACGGTGATGTGCATTCCGCTGCACCCGTATCTGGTCGGCCAGCCGTATCGCATCAAGGCGTTTGAAGAAGCGCTGGACTACATCTGCGGCCACGACAAGGTGTGGCTCGCCACCGGGCGCGAGATTGCGAAGCATTTTCTTGACCACAACTACGATGGGTTTGCCAAAGCGGCGCATCCGGTGGCGGAGGCGCCGGTATGAGCGATAGCCCTAAGGTCGTTGGTGGGAGCGCTTCTCCTGCTATGCCAGCCTCTTACCTGCAATACGAAAAACGCCGCTACGGCATGGATCACGAACGCTATGCGTGGTCGCAACTGCATACGCGGCCGAAAGTGCAATGGCCCTCGGAGCGCAGCGGAGTCACAACGGAGGCGCGCGTCGCGCTCTGGATCATCCCCGCACTCGAATGGTTTCCGCTCGACATGAAGGGCAAGCCGTTCAAGCCGCCGGGCGCAATGGTCACGTCCTACCCCGATCTGCGCCACTACACGTTGCGCGACTACGGCAACCGCGTCGGCATTTTCCGCATCATGCAGGCGCTGGAGAAACGCGGCCTCAAGGCATCGGTCGCGACCAACGCGGCGGTGGCGGTGCGCTACCCGGCGTTGATCCAAGCCTGCGTTGCCAAAGGCTGGGAGATCATCGCCAATGGTCTCGACATGGATCATCTGCACTACGAAGGGCTGCCGCTCGAGGACGAGAAGAAACTGGTCGCGACGACGCTCGACATCTTGCGCAAAGCATCGGGACAAAAAGTGCGCGGCTGGCTTTCACCGGCCAAATCGGAATCGTTTGCCACGCCCGACATCGTTGCCGCCAATGGCTGCGACTATTTGTGCGATTGGGTCAACGACGATATGCCTTACGACTTCAACACCGCATCCGGCACGGTGACGGCAATGCCACACCCCTGCGACCTCGACGACTATCAAATCCTGATCAACAACCACCACACCGAAGACGATTTTCGCGATGCGCTGATCGACCAGTTTGATCTGCTGTATCGCGAATCAGCGCATCGCGGTGGCCGCATCATGGCGGTGTCGCTGCATCCGTGGATCACCGGCCAGCCGTATCGCATCGGCGCGCTGGAGCAAGCGCTCGATCACATCATGAGCCGGCGCGGGGTGTGGTCGGCGACTGGTGCCGAGATTGCGGATGCCTGGCGGGCGCAGCGCGCTTAGCCGCTACGCAGTGGTGAGCAGAACTCTCTTGCGATGCGGCGCGTCGTCATAGCCGGCGGCGGCTTTGCCGGTGCCGCTACCGCGATTGATCTGTGCCGCCGCTCGCCCGAGCCGCTCGACATTCGCATCGTCGAGCCGCGCGAGCGCCTCGGTGCGGGCTTGGCGCATTCGACGCCGCACCCGCAGCATCGCCTCAACGGCACGCCGGCGATCCATGCGATTCACCTCGACGATCCGCTGCATTTCGCCGAGTGGTTGAAAGCCAGCGGCACGCTGGCTGGTGATCCCGAGGCCACCACGCCGCAGGGAATCGTGTTCGCGCGCCGCGCTGATTTTGGCCGCTACATGGGCGAAGAGATTGTGCGTTGGTCGCGCCACAATCCGAGTGGCTCGCGGATCGAGCACGTGCGCGCGAGCGCCACTCGAGTGACGCGCCGCGCGGGTGCGCTGGAGTTGGAGCTTAGTAGCGGACGCACCTTGCAGGCGGATCGGCTGGTATTGGCACTGGGGTGGAACGCCACCAGCGTGCCAGGCCCGCTGACGCCGATCACCGATCACCCCGGCTGGTTCGGCAACCCTTGGGATGTCGAGCGTCTGTCCACGATTGCCCGGCAGGCGCCGGTGCTGTTGATCGGCGCAGGTCTCACCGCCGCTGACACCTTTGCGGTGCTGGCGGCACAGGGGCATCAAGGGACAGTGCTGGCAGTTTCACGCGGAGGCTTGCGCCCCGGCTTGCAGAATCCGTACCGCTACGCGATTACCGTGTGGCAGCGGCTGCTCGACCCACATCCCGATTTCATTCGCAAACATGGTCACCCGCGCACGATTCGCGCGGCGTTGCATGCGCTGCGCGCCGATATTGATTTGATTGACCCGACCACCTCCAGTTGGCAAGTGCCGTTTGACCAACTGCGCGATTGCGTCACGCATTTTTGGCCGGCCCTGTCGCTGGCCGAGAAGCAGCGTTTTGTGCGACACCTGAAGAGCCGCTACGACGCCGCGCGGTTTCGCAACCCGCCGCAGATTCAGCAGATCATTGATGCAGGGTGCGCGAGCGGGCAGCTTGCGTTCAAGGCAGCGCGTCTGCAATCGGCCCGTGCGGTTGGAGCGATGCTGGAGATTGGTCTCGAAGGCCGAGATCGTCGAGATAGTTGCGACATCACCGATGCCGATGCTCCTGATAACCATGGCGCGCGCCCACTCAAGTTCGGGGCAGTCATCAACTGTACTGGCCCGCAGCCGCGCCCGAGTGCGTCCGGTAACCCGCTGTGGCGCGCGCTGATCGCCGATGGCCTGGCGCGCGACCATCCTTGCGGACTCGGCATTGACGTCGATGCATCGTGTCGGCTGCTCGATGCCGGTGGCCGGCCGCACGCTGACATGATCGCCATCGGCCCACCAACCCTGGGCGGTTTTGGTGAGGCAGCGGCGGTGCCGTATATTGCGCAGCAGATTTTCGCGACGACCGATCAGTTTTTCGGAACGAACATTCGCGGGTAGAAATTGCGTCTGCACGGCGCGGGAACCGTCCGGCAGCGGGGCTGTCCAAAAGCGGTTGCGTTCTTGAACTGTCTTGAACTGCTGTGACCGGCCCCCATATACGGCGAACCCGCAAGTCCTGCTGCTGTATCTTCGATTGCTTCATGTTCCACCGCTCCATCCATCCCGTCCTCAATGTTTGATTGCCAAGGCCTCGCCATGAAACGCACCATCCTTTTTCTCGCCACCAACATGGCCATCGTGCTGGTGCTGTCGGTCACGATGCGCCTGTTGGGTGTCGAGCCGTATCTGAACGCCAACGGTCTCAATCTCACCTCGCTCCTGATCTTCGCCGCCGTGATGGGCTTCGGCGGCTCGTTCATTTCGCTCGCCATTTCAAAATGGTCGGTCAAGCGCTCGATGGGCGTGCAGGTGATCGAGCATCCCTCGACCAGCACCGAGTTTTGGCTCACTGAAACGGTGCGCAAGTATTCGGAGAAGGCCGGTATCAAGATGCCCGAGGTCGGCATCTACGATTCGCCCGAGGTGAACGCGTTTGCCACCGGCATGACGAAGAACAGTTCGTTGATCGCCGTCTCCAGCGGCTTGTTGCAACAGCTCACGCGCCCGGAGGCGGAAGCGGTGATCGGCCACGAAGTCTCGCATGCGGCCAATGGCGACATGGTGACCCTCGCGCTGATTCAGGGCGTGGTCAACACCTTCGTCATGTTCCTCTCAAGGGTGATCGGCCATCTGGTCGACAAGATCGTGTTCAAAACCGAGCGCGGGCAAGGGCCAGCGTTTTTTGTCACCATGATCGTGGCTGAGCTGGTGTTGGGGGTGTTGGCCTCAATCATCGTGATGTGGTTCTCGCGCCGCCGCGAGTTCTTTGCCGACGCGGGCGGTGCTGATCTCGCTGGCCGGCAAAACATGATCTCGGCCTTGCAGCGACTCGGCGGCATGCACCCGCAACCTTTGCCGGACAAGATGGCGGCGTTTGGTATCGCGGGCGGCGTCGGCAGCGGCATCAAGCGTCTCTTCATGACGCATCCGCCGTTGGAAGAGCGCATCGCGGCGTTGCAAGCGGCGGGGCGCGCGGGCTGAATCATTACGTGGTACGTGAGTCGCTGCGCGGTGCGTCGCGGCACGACGCACCGCGCCGCGACTGACTTGTTGACGCAGCGCTTAACGCCCGTTGAACTGCGGCGTGCGCTTCTCCACAAACGCCTTCGCCGCACCTTTGTGATCTTCAGTCTCAAAGGTGCGGATCTGATGAATCGCTTCGAGGTCGAGTACGTCGCTCAACGAGCCGCGCATGCCGAGATTGAGGTTGCGCTTCATGTAACCAATCGCTACCGTTGGCAGCGCGGCCAGCTCCTGCGCCCAAGCGTGCGCTGCTTCGTCCAACTGCGCGGCCGGCGCGACGCGATTGACCATGCCGATTTTGAGTGCTTCATCGGCCAGCACGACGCGCCCGGTGAAATACAACTCGCGCGCCATCGCCACACCGACCAGGCGATGCAAAAAATAGCTGCCGCCAAAATCGCCAGACAAGCCGATTTTGGAAAACGCCGTCGTCAGCTTGGCGTCGTCCGCCGCGATGCGCATGTCGCAGGCGAGCGCGATCGAGAAGCCGGCTCCCGCCGCCGCCCCGGGGATCACCGCCAGCGTCGGCTTGGGCATTTCGTGCAGAAACCGGCTCACTTCCATGCGCGCGCGAATGTCGGTGACCTTGGCGTCAAAGGTTTCCGGCGCGCCACTGATCTCGCCGCCGCCCGCCGCCCGTTTGGCAAAATTTTTCACGTCCCCACCGGCGCAAAATGCCTTGCCCGCGCCGGTGATCACGACCAAGCGCACGGCGGGGTCGGCGGCCAGACGTGGCAGCGCTTCGAGCAGGCCGAACATCATGTCGCGGGTCAGCGCGTTGCGTGCCTCGGGGCGATTCATCGTCAGGGTGGCGATGCCGTTGTCGATGGTTTCGAGCAGTTCTTGCGTCACGTGGTGTTCCTTGATTGAGCAGACGGAGAGCGATTGAACTAACGACGCATGGCAAGCGGGCGAAGAGCGCAGGTCACGCAGCCCCGCGATCGTTCGGGACTCACAAACCCGCGACTCACAAACTCGTGAACAATTCTTGCGCGGGCAGAGTGAGGCCGATGGAAGTGAGGGTCAAAGCCTCAGCGTTCGCCACCGGGTGCAGGTTCCAGTCGGGTGAGGCGGGCGAGGCGCTGCGGGTGAACAGTTCCACCGTGCGGCGTTCGGGGTGAACGAAGAGCACTTCCTGCACGGTGGGAATGGCACGGTAGCCTGCGAACTTCAAGCCACGGTCATATTCAACAGAGCTAGCGCTCAGCACTTCGCAAATAAACACGGGGTGACGCTTCATCGTGTCCGCCGCCGGCGTGCGGTCCCGCTCGTCGTAGGTGACGAACACATCGGGGTAGGTGTAGTGCGCGTTGTGCGCCACTTCGAGGCGCATGTCGCTCATGAACACGCGGCAGGGTTTGCCGCGCAAGTGCGCGTGCAACGCAGCGAACAGGTTTCCCGCCACCACGTTGTGCGCGTCGCCGGCGCCGGCCATGGCGAACACCTCGCCGTGATAAAACGTGTGGCGTTCGCTCTGCGCAGCTTCCCACGCGAGAAATTCGGCGGCGCTAAATTTGGCAAGTGGCAAATTCATCCACAAAGTATAGCCGCGCATCCTGCTTCTCCACAATCAAGTCCTCCACTCTCAAAATCATGTCTCATCCGGTTCTCATCATCGGCGGCGGCGCCTGCGGCATGGTGGCCGCGCTCACGCTGGCGGACGCCGGCGTCGAGTGCGTCGTGCTCGAGCGCGACGCGCTGCCCCAAGGTTCCACCGCCCTGTCGTCCGGCTTGATCCCCGCGTGCGGCACGCGCTGGCAGCGCATTCTCGGGGTAGCGGACTCAACCGAATTGCTCGCCGCCGACATCGAACATAAAAACCATCACGGCTCCGACCCGGCGGTCACGCGCGCAGTGTGTGCAGCATCTGCACCCACGCTCGAATGGCTGGCTGACCGGCACGGCATCGAGTTCCACGTGCAGGAAGGCTTTCTCTACCCCGGTCACAGCGTCGCGCGCATGCATGCGGTGGCGGAAAAGACCGGCGCCGGCTTGATCGGTCGCCTGTCGCAGGCGCTGGAGCGGGCCGGCGTGCCGCTGCTCACCGAAGCGCGGGTGACGGACTTATTTGCGAGCGATGGGCGCATCACCGGGCTGCGCTATGCGCGGCCGCGCAGCGCCGACAGCGGTAGCAGCACCAGCGGCGGTAACAGCGGCGGCAACCACGGCAGCCACGGCAACCACGGCAACCACGACGACATCGCCTGCGACGCCATCATCCTCGCCTGCAACGGCTACGGCGGCAATCGCGCGATGGTGCAGCAGTACATTCCCGAAATCGCCAACGCCACTTACGCCGGCCACACCGGCAATCAAGGCGACGCGGTGTTGTGGGGCGCAGCGCTGGGTGCGCGCCTCGACGACATGGGGGCCTACCAGGGCCACGGCTCGTGGGCCACCCCGCATGGCGCGCTCGTCACCTGGGCGGTGATGATGGAAGGCGGCATCCAGATCAACGCACAGGGCCAGCGCTTCTGGAACGAGCACGAAGGCTATTCAGAAGCTTCGCAACACGTCATCGCGCAACCCGGTGGATTCGCCTGGAATCTCTACGACGCGCGCTTGCACGCGCTGGCGCTGGGCTTTCCCGACTATGCCGAATTATTTAAAATCGGCGCGATCAAATGCTCGGAAACCCTTGGTGCGTGCGCCTCGCAGCTTGCGATACACGAAGAAGCGCTTGCAGCAACGCTCGTAGGGGTGCAGGGTTTCCAAAACGGCAGTGCAGCCTGCCCCTTCGGCCGCGACTTCACCACCAAGCCTGCGCTGCAAGCGCCGTACTACGCCGTCAAAGTCACCGGCGCGCTGTTTCATACGCAAGGCGGTCTCGCCATCGCCCCCCATGCGCACGTGCTGCATCAAGACGGCAGTGTGTTCCCGAATCTATACGCCGGTGGCGGCGCAGCGCGCGGCCTCTCCGGCGCGCACGTCTGGGGTTACCTTTCAGGTAACGGCTTGCTCAGCGCGGTGACGCTGGGGCGGATTGCGGCGCTGGACATCGCCGTGCTGCGCAACTGATTCGCGCCATCACTCCGGCCGGATATTCGCCGACTTCACAATCGCCGCCCACGCCGCGCTCTCGGCGCGCATCATCTTGCGCATTTCATCGGGCGTGGTGATGAACGGCTGGTAGCCGCCCTTGTCGATGCGCTCGATGAAATCCTTCTCCTTGGTGATGGTGGCGATTTCACGCTGGATCCGGTCAACGATGTCTTTCGGCGTGCCGCCGGGCGCGATCACGCCGAACCAGTTGCCGGTCAGCAGCTTGGGGTGGCCGAGCTCGCGCGAAGTGGGTACGTCGGGAATAAACGTTGAGCGCTCAGCCGACATCACCATCAGGGGCTTGAGCTTGCCGGCGCGGACGTTTTGCAGCGTGCCCGGCAACGCACCGAAGAACAACTGGGTTTCGCCTGCCACGATGCTCTGCGACGCTGGCGCATTGCCCTTGTAGGGGATGTGCGTCATCAGATCGAGGCCCAACTCACGCTTGAACATCTCGCCCACCATGTGGCCGGGCGAGCCGTTGCCGCCTGAGGCAAACGCCAGCGGCTTGGTTTTCGCCAGCGCGATCAACTCGGGCAGGGTCTTTACCGGCACCGAAGGATGCACCACCAGCGCCACGTCGCAGACCGCGAAGATGCACACCGGCTGGATGTCTTTCTCCACGTCATACGGCATCTTTGGATACAGCACCGGGTTGACCGTGATATTGAAATCCACCACCCACGCGATGGTGTGACCGTCAGGCGCGGATTTGGCGAGTGCGTCGATGCCGACATTGCCGCCCGCACCGGGACGGTTCTCCATCACGAAGGGCTGGCCGAGGCGCTGCGCCAGTTTGTCGCCGATCAGGCGGCCCAGTACGTCGGATGGCCCGCCGGGAGCGAACGGGTTGATGCCTTTGATCGGGCGCGATGGCCAGGGCTGCTGGGCGCGCAGCGGTGAGGCGGCGAGGGCAAGGGCGGCGGCGCTGCTTGCGATGTAGTTGCGGCGGGACGGGTGCATGCTGTTACCTTCAAAAAGTTTCACTGGTCAGCGCGATGCGCTGTGCTTCTGCAAATTCGGACCTAGGTTTATCTCCGAAGGGCAGTGGATGACAGACGAAGCTTAGCGTGATGCAGAGGCGAAAATATCAACCGGCTCGGCCGCGTCAGAAACGTTTCAGCCCAGCCCGGTGCTGCTCAAAACACCGACCACCCCGCACGCCGCGACAGGCTTTCCATCGCCAGCGCGCCCACCAGTGAATTACCGGCTTCATTGAGCCCCGGCGACCACACTGCGACCGACGCTTTGCGCGGCGCAATCGCCAGGATGCCGCCCGCCACGCCACTTTTGCCGGGCAGCCCGCGCAGGTAAGACAGAATCTCGGCCACCGCCACCTGCGGCGCCCGCCCGGCCAGGATGGCGTCGGTGACCACCAGCGCACCGGCGTTGATGAACGGGTTGCGCGGGATGCCCAGCTCGCGTTCCAACTGCACGATTGAATTGAACGGCGAGCCAGAAGGTTCGCGCCCGACACTGCGCCACAAGCGGTCGCCCACGCGCCCCAACGCCGGTGTCGCCCAGTTGGTTGGCAACCGCCTGCGTGAAGTGATCGCGCGTGACGGCAGCTTCTCGGCGCGCAACCTCGCGACGCTGGAGAAGGATGACCAGTATTGGATGAATCTGCGCAATCAGTACGCTGCGGGTTTGTCCAGTTTGGTGGCGCAGATTCCACCGCCGCCGCAGTGGGGATGAGTTGGTACTGAGGGCGACAACCATGTCAATCCCAACGACTAAACAACCGGAACAACATCGGTGATGCCTAGACTGAAGTTCCTAAGAGGGGTGGGCGAGTTTCTGAATCAAGACAAGCACTTGGCGTGAAGTAGGGTTCTGGCTTCTGTCTACATTTAGATTTTCTGGAG
>JAYVSR010000117.1:0-8453 GCA_043775155.1 Burkholderiales bacterium
GCGCGGCCAGTACTACCTCGCTGTCGCGCTGCTGGGCGGATTCGGCATCGCCAAAAACGAAGCAGAGGCGGTCATCTGGCTTCAGCGCGCTGCCCGCGACGGCGGCCTGCGGGACGACGGTCTGCCGGTGGCCCAGGCGCTGCTGGGAGACTTGTATTCAAGCGGCCGCGGCGTCGCACGCGACGAGCTGCAAGCAGCCAGCTGGTATCGCGTGGCGGCGGAACGCGGCAACGCCGATGCGCAATTCGCATTGGCCGCAGCGTACGCCGCCGGCACCGGCATCGACAAGGACGAAGCGCAACAAATGGAGTGGCTCAAAAAAGCCGCAGCACAGGGCCACCCTGAAGCGATTCGGTCAATTCAGGCGATTCAGGCGCGCCAGACCGCTTCACCAACCGGCGCGCAATAGTCCGCGCGTCCTCAATCCTCAACTCTCAATCCTGCACCGTCAACCGCCCAACTGCGAATACGCCAACTCGGCCAGCGGCTGCAAACGCGCGCGTGGCAGATCACCCGACAACGCATAGCGCAACTCGCGGTCGATCCAGTAGACCGCCGACACCGTGCCGTTTTGCTCGAAGCGCAATGCGGTCTGCGCTGCCGGCGCGGTTTTTTGCACCGCGCTCAAATACAAAGTGACGCGCTCACCGGCGGCATTTTGGTACATGAACTGCGCGCGCGCACTGTGCTCACCCGGCAGCAGGCGCCCGCCGACCAATTCAAAACCTTGCGCCTGCAACATCGGCGCTTTCAGCGGCGTGCCGACACGTTTTGACAGCCATGGCATCAAATGCTGCTGATCTGCTTTCACCTCAACCGCATGCCGCACTTCCGGGGAATAAACCGCATGCGCCACCATGGCATCGCGCGCAAACCGTTGTGCCGCAAAGCTTTGCGGCGCATTCATACCGGCATACCAGGCATGCCCAAACCAGCCAGCCGCGCCCGTCACACCGGCCACCAGCGCGGCAGCCGCGCTCATCGCCCAGCGCCACCGCTGCGGGTTCAACGCCGCGAGCAAACGCGGCGGCACCGGCTCATCGAGCACATCTTTTGCAATCGCACGCAACACATCGTTCTGCGCCCGCCAAGCATCAGCCTTGATGCGTGACTCGGGCTGGCCTTGCAGCCAGGCCTCGACCTCGGCACGCCGCTCTGGCCCGAGCCGGTCATCGGCCAACGCATGTAGATCATCTTCGGTTATCAGGTTCATTTCATCACCTTCAGTTGCGGGCGACCGCGTTGAATTGCCGGCTCGCCGTCCATCAACTCACTCAATCGTTTGCGCCCACGCGACAGGCGCGACATCACCGTACCGATCGGCACCCCAATCAAAATCGCCGCCTCGGCATATGAAAAATCTTCCAGCGCCACCAGCAGCAGCACCTCGCGCTGATCCGGCGGCAATTGCGCCAGACTGCGCTCCAGATCCATCTGCAAGCCCGGATCACGCCCGGCGCTCTCCAACTCCACATCGTCAAGCTGCACCTGATGTCGTCCGTTGTGACGGCTGCGCAACTGGTTGATAAACAAGTTATGCATCACGGTGAACAGCCAGGCGCGCAGTTGCAGCGTCGGCTCGGTTTGCGCCGCACCTGCTGCCGCAACGCGCGGCTGCCACAGCTTCCATTTCACAAAAGCGCGTTCCAGCGTGTCCTGCACCAGATCGTCGGCCCGATGTGCGTCCCCGGTCAACAAGCGCGCATAGCGCCGCAGACGCGGAATATGCACAACAATTTGGTCGCGATCCATCCGGAGCATGTTAATCGTATGAACAGGCTTGTGCGCCGGTTTATTCCCGCCCCGGTTTGACGCAGGCGGGCGGGCGCGCTAGCGTTTCACGCTGGGGACGCGGCGCAAAATCTTCGCCCCCATGCGGGCGTCAAACTTGTCGAGATTGATGATCACGCGCAGATGCTCGCCCTCACCAATCGGCTCGACTTCGTCTTCCGCCCAGACGCGAAATACCAGCATGCGCCCTTCGATGCGTGTGACTTCAGCATGCGCGCTGACCTTCATGCCAACCGGCGTCGCGGCCATGTGCTTGACGTTGAGCTGGGTGCCGACGGTTTGATGCCCCTCGGGTACCAGATGCTCGACCGCCTTCAATGCGGCCGCTTCGAGCAGGTTGACCAGCACCGGCGTAGCCAGCACGCGCACCTGGCCGGAGCCGACGTGGGGCGCAGTGTGTTCTTCGGCGACGATGATGTCGACGGTGGCGGCGAGGCCGGACTTTAGCTGTTCGATCGTCATGCCGTGATTGTGCCATCTGGCGCTGCCGCGACCGTACTCACCCAATCGGCGAAGCCGTCAATCGCGTTATCGGTTTCAAACAATTTCGCATGCGCCGCAACGATGCGCGCGCCCTGCGCCGCGCGCCACGCCGGGTCCGCCGCGCACCGCAAGGCCAGTTCGACATAGTGCTCGGGCGAGCGCGCGATACAGCTATCGATGCCCGCTTGGGCGTAGATACCCGCCGTCATCCGGCTGCGAAACCACGCGCCCGGCAGTGTGATCACCGGCACGCCGAGTGACAGCGCGACGTAGGTCGTGACGCCGCCGGAAAAATGAAACGGGTCGAGTACGCAATCGGCCTCAAGCAACAAACTCAAAAATTCCTGTTTCGGCGCGAATGAGCGAAACACAATGCGCGCCGCCACATCCGGCAGCGCCGCCCTGAAACGTTGTTCGAGCTGCTCTTGCCAGAGCGGATGTTCACGGTCAGCGAACAACACCACCGCAGCGTGCGCATCGCGGCGCAAAATCTCCGCCAGCGCCCAGTCAAAATCGGGATGCATTTTTTGCAGCATCATTGGGCAGACGTAGTAGTGCGCTTGTGTATCTGTGTCTGGCGCTTCCCACCCCAGCGCCGCGCGGCTCATGCGCACGGCGGGTGGCGCAGTTTTTTTCACCCACACCGGAATCTGCGGCAAGCGCACGAGCTGCTCGCTGTAGTGCGCCTGCGCGTCCGCCGTGTCTTGATGCACATTACTGATGAACCAATCAAGCGCCGGGACGCCCGACGTACCCGGATGCCCAACCAGCAGCGCCTGCACCCGCGCGAGGCGGCTGAACGCGAGGAAATAGGGAAACGGGTGCATCCCGACATCGGTGTAGATCAGCACATCGAGGCGCGCCGCTTCAAGTTGCGCGCGCGCGCCTTCGAGAGTACGTTCGAGAAAGACGTGCTGGCCTTGCGTTTCGGCAGCTTGGCGCAGAGTTTCGTCCACCGTATCCAGGTAGGTGAACAAAATGCAATCGAATCGCTGCGCATCAAGTACACCGCGCAGCAGCTGGTTGTACCAGGCGCCGACCGAATGCTTGTGCAGATTCATCGATACAAAACCAACCTGCAGGCGCACGCCCGGCTGCGGCACCGCGCGAACATGCGCCGCAACGTAGTTGAGTGACGGCGTACACGCAGCAAACAATTGCGCGAGTTTGCGATTCGCCGCGCAATCGTTCAATCCTTGATAGCCGAGATAAAACACCGTGCGGTGAATCTCTTGCAGCGGGCCGGCAATCGAGGGCGGATCAGCGAGCAAGGCATCGAGCTCGCGCTCGAACCAGGCGCGCTCTGCTTGCAGTTGCGCGCCCGACTCCGCGATCTGCGGCAGCGTATCGATCAGACGATTGATCCGCAGCACGCCGCGTTCTGCTGGTGTGGCCAGCCCGATGGCGCGGTCATAGTCAGCACGCGCGGCCTGCGTCTCACCGTCAAACCAGCCGCAAAACCCAAGCATGCCCAATGGCGGCGCAGCCGTTGGCAACATCTGGTGGGCGGTCGCAAAACTGGCGCGTGCGTGCTCGACACGGCCATCACGCAAGTGAACCAGACCTTGCGTGTACTGCTGTTGCGCCGCGTCGCCGCCGCTTGGCTCGGTGTTGGCCGCCCGGGTGTTGCACGGCTTGGTCTTGGCAGCCTTGAACGCTGCAAGCAGACGCGTCAGCATCAGGGGGGGGCGGACAACAGTGCTCGCGGCACAAACACCGGCAGGTCGAGCAGCATTTGCGCCATGCCCTTGCCGAGTGGATCAGCGCGCAGGCTCGCCATGCCGCCGCCATCGAGCGCCTCGTGCAACACGAAATTGAAGGCGTGAATCCCGGCCAGCTCGAAGCGCACGACCTCGCCCTTGACCAAATGCGCAAAGTATTGCTTGACCGCAGCCGGCGTCAGTTGCGCCCGCAACAACGGTAAAAATAATTTGTCGCGCGCGATCACGCCAATGTTGCTGATGTTGCCTTTGTCACCGCTGCGGGCGTGGGCGATGCGCAGCAGCGGCACCAACACTTCGTCCACCCCTGCCACAGAAACCGCCCCCACCAATGCTTTTGGCGATTGATCGTCTAAAACCGTTGGTGCAGGCGGCTCTTGAGGCGGAAAACCTGGTGGAATTGGCGTGTGCGTGCCTTCACCGTTCAACTCCACGCGCGGACGCACCGCGCTCTTGGGCAGCAAAAACGAGAACATCCGCAGGTTCGGCGCGGGCTTGCTGCGGCCACCGCCCATGCCGGTGGTGCCGGGCGACCACGAGGTGCCGGCCGGCGCAACCTCACGCGCGAACACACCGATCGCTTTCGGGTTTTCGTGCCGCACCGACAAGCGCATCACCGCTTCGCGGGTCGCAGCGGTACGCGCATGCGGGCCGTACTGGTGCTCGGCGCCGATGATCTCCAAATTCGTTTCAAGATAATCCGCAAACTTGAGACGCTTGAACATGCCGCGTGTGCGTTCGAGAATCGCCTCGCCCGAGCGCTGCGCTTTTTTCGCCGCGTCGATCCCGGTGATGAGCAAGGTTGCCTGGGCGCGCCAGCCGTCCATGTAGGTGGCGGAAACCTTGTAGCAATCGGTCGGCGGTTTGCCGCGCGCGCCTTTGACAAGCACACGATGCGCGCTGGCCTCGCCTTCCTGGGTCATCGTTACCTGGGTGAAATCGCACACTACGTCGGGCAAGATATACGCCGCCGGATCACCAATTTCGTAGAGCATCTGCTCGGCCACGACAGCAGGCGTCACCAAGCCGCCGGTGCCTGCCGGTTTGGTGACCACGAAAGAGCCATCGGCATGGCACTCGACAATCGGATAACCGATGTTGGCCCAATCGGGCACACTGTCCCAGTCGGTGAACAAGCCGCCGGTGGCCTGCGCGCCGCATTCGATGATGTGGCCGGCCAGAGCACCTTGTGCGAGTTTGTCTAGCGCACTGCCGTCAGCCGTATCAAACACCCAATCAAACTCGTGAATCAGCGGCCCCAGCGTCACCGCACTATCGACACAACGGCCGGTGATCACCACATCAGCGCCACGCTTCAACGCTGCCGCAATCGGGATCGCGCCGAGGTACACATTGGCCGAAAGAATTTTCTCCGGCAGCGCCGTGCCAGAAAACATCTCCTTCACGCCGGCTTCGCGCGATGCTGGTATCCGCTCCAATACATCATCACCCTCGACAATCGCGATGTTCAGGGTCACGCCCTGCTCATCACACAACTTCTGCAATGCGGCCGCACAGGCGCGCGGATTTACGCCCCCGGCATTGCTCACCACCTTGATGCGGTTGGCAACCAGGTCCTTCAACACCGGCTTCATCGCCACGTCAACAAAGTCGGTCGCGTAACCAAGCGCGGCATCCTTCGCGCGCGCGTTGACCAGAATCGACATGGTCAGCTCGGCCAGATAGTCGAACACCAGATAGTCGATCCCGGCTGCCACGAGTTGTGGCGCACCGAGCGCGCTGTCGCCCCAGAAACCGGAGGCGCCACCGATCCGTACCGGCTTACTGCGCGGCACCAGCTTCGCTCAACCCAAAGTGCGCATCGAGCATGCGCACCGATTGCAGCGCCAGCGTGTGCAAGCGCGCAGCTCGCTCTGCGATGCCGGCCGCGCCGCCGGCGATGGCAGCGTGCTCAATCTCCGCCGCTGCCTCGGCCAGCCGCACTGCGCCAAGGTTCAGCGCGCTGCCTTTGACCGAGTGGGCGAGGCGCCCCGCTTCGGCGGCATCGCCGGCCGCCGCCGCCTGCATCAGCGCGACGCAGCGCAGCGGCGTCTCGCGGCGGAACATCCCCAGTAACTCGTGGACGACGGTGTGCTGTTCATCGTCGAATTGGTTCAACGCGTCCAGCCGCGACCAGTCGATCAAGCTGCGGTCGACCGCAATCGCGGACGGCGTCGTGGCAGCGGATGGTGATGGTGCGGGTGATGGTGCGGGTGATATTGAGGTGGCGGCAGACAGCACGGCGGTGGCCAGCGCGGCTGACACCGGCGCTGCCGCAGTCTCTCCGCCGCTTCGCATCGGCACTGGCATCGGCACTGGCACCGGCACCCGCGCCAGCGCCGCGCTCAGCGCCTTGATCTCGACCGGCTTGGTGACATAGTCGTCCATCCCGGCGGCGAGGCACTCTTCTCGCGCGCCCTGCATCGCATGCGCAGTCATGGCGATGATGCGCAGGTCGGCACCGTGGCTGGCGCGGATGATGCGCGTCGCCTCAAGGCCATCGATCTCGGGCATTTGCACATCCATCAATACAGCGTCGTAGGGCCGCCCCTGCGCGATCGCCTGCGCTACTTTGGCTACCGCCTCCTTGCCGCTCTCGGCCATATCGGGGTGGTAGCCGAGCTTAGTGAGCAGAATATGCGCGACCTTGCGATTGACCGAGTTGTCATCCGCCACCAACAGGTGCAGCGCTGCCACCGGCAACGGCGCAGCGGCGGCGGCGGCGCCCGCCACCACCGGTGCCGCCTCTTGGCTGAGCGCAGATGCGACCGCGTCGAACAGCGCCGATTGATGCGCGGGCTTGACCAGCCGCACGCAAAACAGCCGGTCTTGCCCGGCATCGCCCACGCCGCCGCCAGACGACAGCAGCACCAGCGGCAGCGCCGCCAGTTCCGGACGGGTGCGCATCACGCGGGCCAGCATCACGCCATCCATCTCCGGCATCATGTAATCGAGAATCGCGGCGTCGAAGCGTGGCGCAGTGGCGAGGCGCGCCAGCGCTTCGACGCCACCGCTGACGGTCTCAACGATGCAGCCCCACAACTGCAATTGGCGCTGCAAAATTTCCCGGTTCACCGGGTGATCATCGACCACCAGAATGCGCCGCGGCTCACCGTTCCAGGTGCTCACCAGCGGCTCTGGCAGCGCCGCCCAAGGGGCGCTGCGCACGGTGATATCAAAGCGAAACAGCGAACCTCCGCCCGGCGCATTCTCGGCGCTGATACTCCCGCCCATCAGCGTCACCAGCCGCCGGCTGATCGCCAGCCCCAAACCGGTACCGCCGTATTTGCGAGTGGTCGATGCATCAACCTGGGTAAACGCCGCAAACAGGCTGGCTATGCGATCCGGCGGAAGGCCGATGCCGGTGTCGCGCACGCGAAATTCGATTCGGGCCGGCCGGTCTGCGGTTTCGACCTCGAGCAGATGGCCGCTCACCATCACTTCACCGGCGGCGGTGAACTTGACGGCGTTGCTGATCAGGTTGGTCAACACTTGGCGCAGACGCGTGACATCGCCCAGCACCATCGGCGGCACATCGTCATCGATGCGGCACATCAGCTCCAGGCCTTTGGCGCGGGCTGGCGCGGCCCCCATATCAAGCGCCTCTTCGGCCACCCGCGCCAGCGACAGTGGCTCGCTCTCCAGTGCCAGATGACCGGACTCGATTTTGGAGAAATCCAGAATGTCGTTGATCAGCGCCAGCAGCACACCGGACGACGTGCTGATGGTGTGGACGAAATCGGTCTGCTCGCGGTTCAGCGGCGTTTGCGCCAGCAGTTGCGTCATGCCGATCACGCCATTCATCGGTGTGCGGATCTCGTGGCTCATGGTAGCCAGAAACGCCGCCTTGGCTTCGCCGGCGGCGAGCGCAGCGCTGCGCGCCACCTCGAGCTCGGCGACATGGCGCATCCGCACCGTGATGTCGGCCACCGTCAGCAGCTGGCCCTCGCATTCGCCGGCGGCGTCGTATAGACGTGAGCGCGTGATCATCAAAATCTGGTCCGCGCTGGTGGCATGCACCGGCACATCCTTGCGCACGTGATCGGCATCACCGGCCAAAAATTCAGCGTCTTCCTTTTCCAGCACTTCGGCGAGCGCGGCCGGCAGGCATTCGCGTGCGGTGCGTCCAATCACCTCATGCGCCTTGCGGCCCAATATTCTTTCCCAGGCGCTGTTGACGCTTTTGTAACGACCGTTCAAATCTTTGTATGCAAGACCGACCGGCAGTATGTTGAACATCTGGCGGATGCGCCGGTTCTCCTCATCGAGCACGGTGAGCGCAGCAGCGTTGCCCGCATCGGCGGCAGGATCGGCGGAAGTGCCGGATGGATGAGAAGGCTGCTGGGGAGACTGCGCGGACGACATAACTCAAAACCAACCTGACTCAAAAATGGAGCGGCATTGCCTGCGGCAATTCTGCTGGTGATTTTGCTGGTAATTTTGCTGGTAATTTTGCTG
>JAYVSR010000118.1:0-8010 GCA_043775155.1 Burkholderiales bacterium
ATGTCGAGACCGGAGAGCGCATACATGGCCGGCCCGCCGCGCCCAAAAAGATGCAACTGCCGCTGCAACGCCAAGTGAATCGCGCCGATGTCCGCTTCGTGACGCCCGATGATCGACGGCAACATCAAATGCTCAAACACCTGCCGCGTGGCCGGCCACACGCTGAACCCAAACGCTTCACCCCAACCGACCAAACCCTTATCGGTCTCGATGCGGATCAACAAAATCTCCATCAAGCGGTCAACCCCGCCCAGCTTGGGTTTCGGCCCGCCGATTTCGTAGGGCAGGCTGATGGGGATGGCTTCGGCGCGGACGATGGTCATGTGGAGTGGATGCTCAAGTGGAGGCCTACGTTGAGACTCACGTGGGGGCTTACGAGGAGACTCACGTGGAGACTCAGTTGCAAAACAGCGCGCCGCGATTATGCGGCAAGCACACCGCTGTGCGATGATTTGCGCTCACCCATGCACTGAGGAACAACGCCATGATCACCGAACTCGTATTGTTCAACCTGCCAGCGGGCATCTCGCGCGAAGACGTAGTGACAGGCATGCGCGCCTCCACCGGCCACTGGCGCGCCAACACCGAGCTGGTGCGCAAGAACTACCTCTATGACCGCGACAACGGCGAGGCTGGCGGCGTCTATCTCTGGCCCTCAGTCGAAGCGGCGCAGCGCGGCCACAACGACGCCTGGCGTGCGCGCATCAAAGCGATGTATGGCAACGAGCCGGTGATCCGCTATTTCGACACGCCGCTGATCGTCGATAACGACCAAGACAAACTGATCGACGGCGACAGCGCCTGACACTACGGCGATTTTTTGCGCAACGTGATGTCGCCGTACCAGGCGACCGCCGCCTCGCCAGTCGAATCGGTATCCGTCATCACGGCGATGCCCAGTACCGGCGGCGGTTCTTCCTTGAAGGCGCGTTTGTAATCGTCGTAGACGTTGCGCTCGATCTCGATCCATTCCCCGACTCGCTTCGCGCCGGACTCGACGACGAACATCATCGCGCGCGCCGTGTAGGCGTTCGGCAGCATCGTGCCGACCGGCGCTTTGCCGTCCCAGACGTAGTTGATGCCGGCGTGCGGCGGATATTCGCCGTAGAGCGATTTCGCCGCACCGTACTGCATGCGCATGCCGAGGCCAGCGCGCTCCGGGTCGTAGCGAAAGGTGACGTAGACCCGCGCCGGGTAGTCATCGCCCTCTTTGGTGGCGATGTCGGCAGCCTTGACAAGGTTGGCGATTTTCCAGCGCCATTTGAGGATCGGGTAGTCGCGCAGGTCGATCTTGAGAGCGGTGAGATCGCGCGTCAGGCCGGAGGCGGACGCGTTGCTGTCCGCCTTGAGCACGGTGACGCCAGTGTCGGTGACGAGCGAGTAGCTGGTGTGCTTTTCGATATTGCGGAAGGTGAGTGGCTTCCAGTCTGTTGGTGTGCCGCCAGGTTTTTGGGCGGAGAATTTGCCTGCCTCAATCACGTCTTGCGCGAAGGCGGCGTGACTGAGTGTGGCGTAGACGAGTGCGAGCAATAGCGCGGCAGCGGTGGCGCGCTGGAGGACGTTCGTGCAGTGCGGAGAGAAAATGCGTTTCATGCGGGGAGTCCTTCGAGTAGCGGCGCGAGCGCGGCGTCGCGCCTCAGAGATGCCAGATCGGCAGGTGTATCGACATCCGGCAGCGTGCGAAGTTCAGTGATCGAGGCGTGCGCACGCTTGGCAGCGACGCGGGTCGCGGCCATCACCTTGTTGGTTCCCCACGCCACGCCGGCGAACAACTCAGGCACCGCGCGCGACAGACCCACCATCACATAGCCGCCATCGTGCGCCGGCGCGTAGACCGCATCGCTGCTCTCAAGCGCGGTGAATGCTGCGCTGAGGTCGTCTGCTGAGAGCCACGGGCAATCGGTGCCAATCAGCACCGACCGCTTGTGTCGCGCCAAGGCGGCGCATAACGCAAGCCACATGCGCGCGCCCAAGTCCGCGCCGGTTTGCTGGTGCAGTGTGACGCCGTAGTCACGCGCGCACTCGACGAAAAACGAATGCGCGATGTCCGGCGCGCACCACAACTCGATGCGCGCATCGACTCGCGCATCCACTGCGCTACGCCGCCACGCCGCCGCCGTGTCAAGCTGATGCCGCACCAGGCGCTGATGCAGTCTGGCTGCGCCCGCCGCGCCCAGCGCGAGAATCAAGCGGGTCTTGCACTGCCCCGCCACCGGGGCTTTGGCAAACACTTGCAGCACTTGCACCGCAGGCAACAGCGGCAACGGCGGCATGGCAGAGCGCGCCATCAGACGTAAGCGATCCAGCGGCCACAGGCGATCACCGCGATCCAGAGTGCAATCGAGGCACCGGCCATGGCGCGCGCACTCGCGGGTGCTGATTGCGCCACATCCCACTCCGCCACACGCACATATGGCCCGGTGTGAAACATCGCAGCGTTTACCCCCGCGAGGCTGATCAAGATCAGCTTGAAGATCAGCACGCGATTGCCGATTAAATCTGCCGCGTGGGCGATGAACAGCAGCGAGCCAGTCGCCGCTGCACCGAGAAAAGCGAGCATGGTCCAAGGCAGCGCATGACGCGCGAGCGCACGCACGGGCAAGCTTTTGGTCAGACCCAGCACGCGCAAATCAACCACCACGATGGAGCCGAACAACAGCGCAATCAACACGAGATGCAGGGTTTCGACAGTGGGATAAGCCCAGGCGTTGCTGCGGACAAAAACAGCCAGCGGCAGTTGGTGAATCGCTTGGCCGATGTCCATGACGCGCGTTTAACGCAGCTCGGTGGTTTTGCCGTCAACGATGATGCGCTCGACGCGCAGCTCGTCTTTTTTGCTGGTGCTGGCGTAGCCGACCAGCGTCACCGTCGCGCCGACTTTCACCATCTCGGCCTTCATGCCGCGCGCTTCCATCCGAAACACCGGTGCCAGCCAGGCGAACCAAACCGTGTTGCCGGATTTGAGCTTGAGGGTGGCGTGCGGGTTTTCGTATTTCGACTCGACGATGGTGCCGGTCAAGGTCAAGGTTTTCGTCGCATCGTATTCGCTCCAGCCGTGGTGTGCCCATGTAGCGGTGGCCAGCGCCATCAAAGTGGCAGCGACGACAACCAACAATTTTTTGTTCAACATGGCGACTCCTTTTCGTTCAGTTCAACTCAGTGCAATTGAGCGCGGTTCACTACGGTGCTGCAAGTTTTGCGAGCCGCTCGGCTTTCGGCAACGCAGCCAGCGCCTTCACATCGATGTGAAATTTCTGCATGTCGCCTCCGGCGCGCGCGATCATGTGGGCAAACCCGGCAACGTGTTGAGTGTAAACCGCGACCGAGCCGAGTCGCGCATTGTTGAGATCGCGATAGAACCAGTCGTCGTAGCTTTTAGCCTCGGCTTCAGAGAGCTTCCAGGTTGATTTGAGTTGCGCGTAGTCGGCCTTGAGAGTCTCAATCGCTCGCGCTTTGCCGCTGCGCTGCGCCGCTGCATCCGCCGCGCCCGCATACACACCGCCGAGGCGCGCACGCCCGCGCATCAACAAATCAATCAACTCGCGCTGGCGCTGGCGCCAGGCTTCGAAGCGCGTTACTTGCTCGGCGGTCACGCCGCTGGCGGAATCTGCTCCTGCCGCCACCGCACCCGCCCTCACCGCATTCGCCTTGATCCAGCGCGCAATGCCTTCCTCTTCGACCGCGACCGCATACGACTCATTGAACGCCGCATCATCCTTCACATACGCAACCTGATGCGCTAGCTCATGAAAAATCAGTCGCGCGATTTCGAGCTCGGGAAAGCGAATGAAGGTGTTGAGCAACGGATCATCGAACCACCCAAGCGTCGAGTAAGCCGGCACACCGCCGGTGTAGACATCGTCACCCGCTGCGCGCAATTGCGCCGCGTGTGCATCGGCATCGGCTTTGGCAAAGTAGCCGCGATACGGCACGCAGCCGGCCACCGGGAAACACTGCGTTTTCAAATCGAGCGACAGTTCCGGCGCGGCGAAAACGTTCCACACCACGCTGGGCCGCTGCAAGTCGGCGTACAGGCGATAGCTGCGATTGTCTGGCAGGCCGAGTTCGCGCGAGGCGAAATCGCGTGCGCGGGCAGCGTATTCGAGGCGGCGCTTCAGCTCGGCACCGGTGGCGCGATCGGCCAACACGTCTTCGACCGGGCGCGACAAGCGGCGTACTTCCATCTGCCCGGCGAAGGCCTGCCAGTAGTACGACAGCGCGGTGCAGCCGGAGAGCAGGCTGACGGCTACGCCGAGCACCAATCCAGCAGCCGCGCGGCGCGATGCGTTGGCATTTGCGGTCGTGAAAAGAGCACGCGGCATCACGTTTATCGCCACCTCATTTAGTCACCGCATTTAGTCACCTGAGTTCGCTGCGTTAAATCGTCACGTCAACCAAACTTGCCCGACTCAACAAACCGGATCATCCGCTTCACCACCTGTTGCGACATCAGCATCGCGGTGTGGCCGACCGGCAGCACGATATGTTCGCGCGCGCCGCTCACCTGGGTCTCGGCCACGCTCACCGTGCCATCGTGCGGACGCGCCAGACGCGGGGCGATCACCCGGCCGAGGCCGAGATTGGAGTCGCCAGCAATCACCCCGAGATCAACGTGCTCGGGCACCACAGGCCGCGGGCCGGTGAGCCAGTCCTGGAGCGGCTTTCCGGCCAATGCATCACCGAAACCCTTGTCTACCAACGATCTCCCAGCATGCGAGCCTTGAAATGGCGGCCCGACCAGCACGATGCGCCCAAGCGTTTTACCCGGCAACTGCCAGCCCTGCTCTTGCAACGTCGCCGCAATCGTCACGGCACCGAGGCTGTGACCGCACAGATGCACCCGCTCCTCGGGCAACGCCTCGATGAAGCGCAAAAGCGCCGCGCAGTTCTTCGCCAGCGTCGATTTGATTGTCGGGTAAGAAAACGAATGCGCTGCGTAGCCGGCGCGCCCAAAATGCGTTCGCCAATAGCGCGTCGCAAAACCGGAGAGCCACAAGCCGTGAACGCAGACGACGGCCTGATTGCGCTTTGCTGTCATCGAGTCTGTCACCGCGTCTGTCACCGCATCCGTCATCAAGGTGCGCTCTTCATTTCGTCAACCCAAGGTGATACGCCACCACGATCACCCCAAACGCGACCATCAACAGCGGCGTGACGATGGCAGTGATGAAATTGACGCACTCTCCCTCAGCCGGATCGTCCGGGTTGACCGCGACCTTCACCTTCTGCCCGACCTTCAGGTTCTGGTGATACGGCAGACGCGAGACAAAGCGATGCGCGATTCCCGCCGCATCGCGATACTCAACCTCCGGGTTCTTCAACACCGTCACCCGCACCAGCGCTACCACCACGCCCTCGACGCGTGGCCAGCGGCGCAGCTTTTGCCACGACAGATGCGTGAACGCTGCGCCCATCGCGATGAAGAGAATGCCGGCCAAGAGAGGCCAATTGGAAAATGGGGTCACAGATCAAGAAATTCGTATGCGGCATCGGCAAGCGGCGAAGCCATTTGCTACTGACACCATTGCCGAAGTGCGTTGTGAAAGTGATTGCATATATGCTATCTTAACGCACATGGTCGCTGTCGTGCTTGATACCAACATATTCATCACCGCACTGCTGTCGTCGAGTGATGGTTCGCACTGCCGCGCGATTCTCCGCGCTTGTCTCAGAGGCGAATACGAGCCGCTATTCGGCGTCACGCTATTTTGCGAGTACGAGGATGTACTGTCGCGCACCGGCTTGTTTTCCCGCTCGAAAACCACGCCTGCAGAGCGCACGGAGGCATTCGCTGCCCTGCTCAAACGCGCCCGCTGGGTGGAAGTGTATTTCGCGTGGCGCCCCAAATTGTCAGACGAAGGCGACAACCATTTGATCGAACTTGCCGTGGCCGGGGGAGCGGATGCGCTGATCACCCGGAATATCTCCGATTTCAAACGCGCCGAGCTGAAATTTCCCGAACTTGCCATCCTGACCCCCGAACACTTTCTGGAGGTGTATCCATGTCAACCATGACGATTCGTCTTCCCGGCGACAAACATGCGCGGATCAAGCAATTGGCGCGCGCTCGCAAGATCAGTGTGAACAAGTTACTCGAAGACCTTGCAACGACGGCTCTCGCGGGTCACGATGCAGAAGTACGTTTTCGTGCGCTTGCGTCGAAAGGCAGTCCGGCAAAAGCCTTGAAGATTCTGGATCGTCTCGACACCGGACATTGAGCACATTCAGGCCAGCCATGAGAAGCCAATCAGAAAACAGGCTTTTCACGAAATTCGATTTGACAGGATTAAGAGCAAATTGTATTCTTGTATTACCTCAATACGCAAGCGAGAACCCGTCATGGCTGTGTCTGTTCGTCTTGATCCCGTGGTCGAAGCGCGCCTCACGCAGCAGGCCAATCTTCTGGGCGTCACCAAATCCGATTTCATCAAGGACGCCTTGGAGCGTGTCCTTGGCATGAAAGACCCGGTCGCACTGCTTCACGCGATCCGCGGCGGTGGCAAAGGCGGTGGCAAACTCGGCCGCACCGATGCATCGGTCAATGTCTCGCAGCAAGTCAAGGCCAAGTTGCGTGCGAAACGTTCTGATTGACGCCGGGCCTCTGATCGCATTGTTCGCCACCGACGATGCGCATCACACTAGATACGACCGGATCATGGCCGACGCTGCTGCCGACGGCATCCGGCTGGCTTCCACCTGGCCGTGTGTCGTTGAGGCGTCCCATATCCTCGACGCGCCATTGCATTTTGAGTTGCTCGAATGGATCGCCGCTGGGGGCGTGCAGATTTTCCCGTTCGACGCGGCACATCTGTTGACTATGTTGCCGTGGATGCGCCGCTATTCGCGCACCAGTAGACGCGAAATGGACCTCGCCGATGCATCGCTGATCTGGCTGGCCCACGAGACTGGCGTGCGCGAAATCATGACGACCGACATCAATGATTTCAGCCGGTATCGCCTGCCGGACGGTGGGGCGCTGAAACTGTTTTAGCGGAGCTTTGCGGGTCGGGTCACCTTGTGGTCCCCTTCGCGTCGGCGTCGCGCGATTACCAAGCCATGCTGGTCGGCATCAATCATCGAAACAATTTCACGTATTACCCTGCTGCAATTGCCGATACTCCGCAGCAAGTTCGTTCATCCGTTTCACCATCTCTGCTTTTTTCGTGCCGATGTCGTCGAGGCGGCGCTGAATCGTCGTGAGATCGGCCTGACGCTGCCCGGCGAAACCGCCGACTCCGCCTTGCTCGAAGCGCAGCATCAGCTTGAGCATGTTGGCTTGATTGAGCAAGGTCAGTTCATCGAAGTTAAGCGTGTTCACCTGCGCTTGCAATTGGCGGTACTCGGCGACCATTCGGTTCAGACGCTGTGTACGCTCGTCTGGCGTGGTGGACGGCGCGGCGTTCGCTTGTGGCGCCGGCTCAGGAGTAGCTCCAGGAGCCATTCTGCGGCCATCACTATCATTAGATTGGCTCTGGGAGCGGCTATCCGGCGTGCGCTGTGGCGCATTTTCGGCATTTCGTTCTGCGTTGCGCTCCGGCGCGCGTTCCTGCGCGCGCTCTTGCGCAACCTGCACCGGCGTAGCCAGCACCAACGCAATCGCGTCTTCGAGCGCAGGCACGACATCCGATACTCGCGCCTTCTCGCCAGACTGCGGCTGCGCGAGGCTATCCTTCACCGCCGGAATTTGCGCCGCCACCTTATCGAGCATATCGAGCACATGCTGCGACTTGATCGCGTAATTGACGTTCTGCGGAATGTCGCCGGTCTGGCGCGCAATCGCGGCGGCGTCGAGCTTGGACGCCACCACACCGACGACGTTGCCGTCCATCGTAATCAGCGGCCCGCCCGAGTTGCCGGTCTGCACCGGCGCACTGATCTGGAACACACGCTGGTCATTGTTGGCTCCGGAAAAACTGTTGACGATGCCGTCCGTCACCTTCGGCTCGATGCCCTGCTGGTTGATGTTGGGAAACCCCATCGTCACAATCGCCGCGCCGCGCCGCACGTCAG
>JAYVSR010000119.1:0-8146 GCA_043775155.1 Burkholderiales bacterium
TGGGTGCAGAGCGCGTTGCGCTCATTGCGCCCCTATGGCAAGCTGGCCGGCGCGATGAGCCTGCTCAACAACATCGACAACCCCGAGGCGGTGCAAAGCAACCTGCGCATGGCGAAATGGGAGACCGACAACCTGCCGTTTCCCGGCGGCGTGTTTCGCCAGATGGTCAATGAAATGCTGCGCGGAAATAAATTGGTCAAAGGCAAATGGGTGATCGGCGGCGAGCGGGTTGACCTCGGCGACATCCGCGTGCCGTTTTTGCATTTGCTCGCGCAGGACGATCACATCACGCCGTATGCATCTTCGAAAGACCTGGTGCAATTGGTCGGCAGCCGCGACAAGGAAGAAATCATCGTCAAGGGCGGGCATGTCGGGCTGGTCGCCGGGCGTGGTGCGCAAATGCGCATGTGGCCGGCGCTTGATGGGTGGTTGTCGCAACGCTCGGTTTGACAACGCTTGGTTTGAGTTTCGCCGCACCCTCACCCTCGATTTATCACCGGAACTTTTTAAGGATTTGAAATGCGTTGTTATTGCGTGATGCAACACGGCCAGCCGCTGGAGTTGATCAACAAGCCGGTGCCGGAACCGCAAGGGACCGAAGTGCTGTTGCGCGTCAAGGCCGCAGGTTTGTGCCACACCGACCTGCATTTGTGGGAAGGCAGTTACGACATGGGCGGCGGCAAGCGCCTGACGCTGGCCGAACGCGGCATCCTGCCGCCACTCACGCTGAGCCACGAAATTTGTGGCGAAGTGGTTTCCGCCGGTGGCGAGCTGTTGGCCGGCGGCGCCATGGCGAACGACACAGCACATGCGCTCAAACCCGGCGCGCAATATCTGGTGCATCCGTGGATCGGCTGTGGCGAGTGCGCCGCCTGCCTGCGCGGCGAAGAGAATATTTGCGCCAAACCGCAGGCGCTCGGCATCGGCCGGCCCGGCGGCTTTGCCGACTACGTGATCGTGCCGCATCCGCGCTACTTGATCGACATTGAAGGACTCGATGCGGCCGAGGCTGCACCGCTCGCCTGCGCTGGCGTTACCACTTACAGCGCACTGAACAAATTCGGCGCGCGCATCAACCAAGGGCCGGTGGTGATCATCGGTGCTGGCGGCCTCGGCCTGATGGCGATTGGCGTGTTGAAGGCGATGGGCGGCCAAGGCGCAATCGTGGTCGATGTCGATGCGAAAAAACGTGAAGCCGCGCTGGCAGCCGGCGCGATTGCCGCGATTGACGGTAAGGCTGCCGACGCCGCGCAGCAACTGATCGCAGCGACCGGCGGCGGCGCGCGTGCAGTGCTGGATCTGGTTGGTGCGACCGCGACAGTGACGCTG
The DNA here is from genome assembly GCA_043775155.1 of Burkholderiales bacterium. GTDB lineage: Bacteria > Pseudomonadota > Gammaproteobacteria > Burkholderiales > JAEUOS01 > CANJDH01. The sequence continues at coordinate 1,330 of JAYVSR010000119.1, forward strand.
GCCATATCCAGCAGTACCCGCGGCGGCCACATCGTGATCTGCGGCCTGATGGGCGGCGACATCACGCTGTCGTTGCCGGTGATCCCGATGCGGCCACTGTGCATCGAAGGCAGCTACGTCGGCACCCTGCCCGAGCTACGCGAGCTGATCGCCCTGGTCAAGCGCAGCAAAATGGCGGCGGTGCCGGTGACGCGCCGTCCACTCGCCGAGGCGAACGAAGCCTTGCAGGACTTGCATCACGGCAAGGTGATCGGCAGAACCATTCTGGTTCCTTGAAGCGCAGCCACGAGGAACACTGATGGCATTCGTTAACCACGCTGGCGCGCGAATTCATTGGCATGCCTTGGGCAAAGGCGAGCCGCTGGTGTTGATCATGGGTCTCGGGTGCAGCTCGGCGATGTGGTTCCGCCTCGCGCCGAAGCTCGCCAAACACTATCGCGTGATCTTGATGGACAACCGCGGCGCCGGGCAGACCACGGTGGAAAATTATGTCGTGCATCGGGTCTCGGTGATGGCCAGCGATGTCGCCGCCGTGCTCGACGCCGCCGGCGTAGACAGCGCGCATGTGCTCGGCATCTCGATGGGCGGCATGATCGCGCAGGAGTTCGCGCTGAACCATCCCGAGCGGGTACTCTCCTTGGTGCTGGCCGCGACCAACTGCGGCGGCGCCTACGCGATTCAGGCGCAGCCCAAAGTGTGGGGGCTGTTGTTCAGCAAAGGCTCGCACACACCGGAAGAAAATCTGCATGCGATGCGGCCTTACACCTTCGCCAAAAAAACGCCACTGAATGTGATCGAAGAAGACCAGTTGGTACGCCTCGCCAACTACCCGGTGCTGCGCGGTTATCAAGCGCAGTTGTATGGCTTGATGGGCTGGAGCTCGTACCTGCGTTTGCCGGAGATTGCGTGCCGCACGCTGGTGCTGCATGGCTTGGAAGACCAGTTGATTCCGCCTGCGAACGGTCGCCTGTTGGCGCAGCGCATCCCCGGTGCGCAACTCATCGAGATGGCCGACGCCAGCCACTGGATTCCCAGTGATCAGCTCGACGCGACTTTCAACGCAGTGCGGTCATTCCTCGGAAAACGGCTCCCAGCAAGGGTTTCGTGAGTTTCCCCGCTGGCGGTGCGGCGGAATGACGCGGGTTGGACCAAAAAGTTAGACCAAAAAGTAAATGATGCTGCCGGCTGCGAGCAGCATGAAGGGCGATGCCCACAACAACACCTTGGCGCTGGTGTCGGGCGCGGGCAGCAGCAGCCATTCCGATTCCAAAAACGCAAAGGTCGCGCCGCGATTCGGGCGTATGTCCAGGTTCCACATCAGCCCGGCGCTGATGTACAACACCGACGACGCGATGATGTTGGTGAACCAGGTGATCGGATAAAAGCCGTGCAGCAGTAACTGATAAAGGTCGTAGCACCAGCTGGCGGCCAGCATCCATAGCGCGCCCGCCACCAAGAGATGCGCCGCTGAAGTCGGGCGCGCGCGGTACAGCACACCCATCACCCACGGTGCGCTGAGATAGGTCAGCAGCGCCATCATCGGTGCGTCGATGTAGTCCCAGGTCGGGTCGCCGGTGTAGGGCGCGACGATGGTGATGCCGATGGTGGCGATGACAAAGGTCGCCATCTTCCATGGTGCCAACAGGAATGCCGCGTAGCCGCGATACGTCGCGGCATACGCGTGCCGCTTGAACCACAGATGCGCCAGCGCGAGCAGCACGCAGACGATCCATCCGGCGGTGTAGGCCGCCATGATGTAGTCGATTTCAAACCAGCGGGTGTGGATCATGGCGGGCATGCGTAGTGCGAAAGATCAGGGTGACCGTAACGTAACAGCGGCGTAACAACTGGACATTGAAACCGCCGGTATTGTGCCGGGTGAATGGACTACCGAGCCATAGTAATGCGCAAACCCGCTTCGTGTCACACTGCGTTTTTGCCGCAGAGGGGAGCACATCATGAGCATGGCAGCGAACATCGTGGTCGGATTGATCGGCCTGTTGCACGTCTACATTTTGGTGCTCGAAATGTTTTTGTGGGACAAACCCATGGGCTTGAAGGCGTTCGGCAATAAGCCGGAAAAAGCGGCGATCACCAAGGTGCTGGCGGCGAATCAAGGTTTGTACAACGGCTTTCTCGCCGCCGGATTGTTTTGGGGCTTGACGCTCGGCGCGGGCGGCACCGGGGTGAAAATTTTCTTCCTCGTCTGCGTGCTGGTGGCGGGCGTGTACGGCGCGGCCACGGCGTCGAGGAAGATTTTGTTCATTCAGGCGGTACCAGCGGCAATCGGGCTGGCGCTGGTGTTGCTGGCGTAGCGCGAGGCAACCACGCCGCCCTCCATCTGCGCCGCGCTGCGCTGCGTATAGGCTTCTTGTCATCAACCTTTATCAACGCGTGCGGCTCCACCAAAGCGCGCGAGGGAACCAATCTTGAATCACGCAGAAACACGCCAATCAGGCTTTTCCATCATTGACCGCATCGCCGAGCGGCCGCAACCCGACGCGCAGGCGGAAATCGCGGCGGGCTTGATGGCACCCGCTGCCGCGCTCAGCCCGAAATATTTTTACGACGCCCTTGGTTGCCGCTTGTTCCAGGCGATTTGCGAGTTGCCGGAGTATTACGTCACGCGCACCGAGGCTGCCGTGTTTGACACACACCGCGAGGCGATTGCCGCCGTCGTAGGCACCGGCCGGCAATTGGTTGATCTCGGCGCGGGCGACTGCCAGAAGGCGGCGTGCTGGTTCCCCGCGCTGGCACCGCGCCGTTACATTGCGGTGGATGTGGCGCGCGGCATTGTGGAATCAGCGTTGGCGGAATTCACTGCCGAAATGCCGGACACCGAGTTCATCGGCGTGATTGATGATTTTTCGCGCACCCTCAATCTCGATGGCGTGCTCGGCGCTGAGCCAGTGACGTTCTTTTATCCCGGCTCGTCGATTGGCAATTTCACGCCGGACGAGGCGGTGCATTTCATGGCGCAGACGCGGCAGTACTGCACAGCACCCGGCAGCGGCCTGTTGATCGGCGTTGATCTGGTGAAGGACCACGAAGTGCTGCGCCGCGCCTACGACGACGCCACTGGCGTGACGGCGGCGTTCAACAAGAACGTGCTCAATCACATCAACAAACTGGGCGATTGCGATTTTGATCCGGGAATGTTTCACCATGTCGGCCTGTTCAATCCGGATGAGAGCCGGATTGAAATGCATTTGGAGGCGCTGGTCGCGTGCGAGGTGCGCATTGGTTGCAGCGACGGTAGTGACCACGGCGATCATAGCGACCCTAGCAACAAGCGCCTCACGCGCGCGTTCAAGGCGGGCGAACGGATTCACACCGAGAACTCGTACAAGTACACGGTGGCGTCGTTCACTGCACTGCTGCAACGCGCAGGGTTCTCGCGGGTGCAGCGCTGGAGCGACGAGAAGAACTGGTTCGGGGTGTTTTTCGCTTCAGTTGATTAGCCGGAAAGCGTTGGTGGGTGAGACTCTCCGTCACTCGACCCACGTAAAACGGCTGGTACCAACGATCTTCACGGACTGCCCATGACGATTTTTTCTTGGTTCGCCCAACCGCTGCGCGCGATGGCGCTGCTGCTTTTCTTCTGCAACGGCTTCGCGCCCACCCTCGCGCAACAGCGCGACCGCGGCACGCCGGAGTTGATGCGTGCGCTGGCGCAGGGCGGATACGTAATTTACTTTCGCCATGGCCATACGCATTGGCAGCAGAAGACCATCGAAGAGTCGATGATCATGGAGGGCCGTCACGATCTGGCCAACTGCGCGACGCAGCGCAATCTCGACGACATTGGCCGCAACGATGCGGCGCGCATCCACGTTGCTCTGCAGGTGTTGCGCGTGCCGGTGGGCAAGGTGCTGGGCAGTTTGTATTGCCGCCCAAGCGAGTATGTAGGTCTCATCACCGCCAAGACGCCGGTGCGCACGCAGTGGCTGACCGGTTTGTCAACGCCAGAGACGCTCAAGGAATTCAAACGCGAAGTGGCGACGCCGCCCGCGCCCGGTACCAACACCTTTCTCGGCGGGCATGGTGACCGACCGTTTGATCTGACGGGCTTGATCATTCAAGAGGGTGATGCACTGGTGTTCGATGCGCGTAATCACAAGGCGGACGATGCGGGAAAATTTAAACCGGTGGCGTGGATCAAGCCCGCTGAGTGGCCTGCGCTGGCCGGCTTGGCGGCGGCGGGGGCAGCGGCGGAAAGTGGCGCTGGCGCTGCGACGACAGCGCCGGTGATTGCCGCTGTGACAATCAAGCAAGCGACGCGGCACGATGACGCAAACATTCGCGCCAGCCTGCCGCCGCTGCAAACTGGCGTGGCGCTGGACCGCGCGGCGCTGGCGCGCAGCGTGCAACTGGCGCGCGAAAATCCGTCGAAGAATCTGGAGGTGTTGTTGACGCCGGTGGCGGGCGCGGGTGCTGCGGCGGGAGCGGGCAGTGCGCCCAATGCAGCCAACGCCATCGTCGCAGTGTCTGACGTCAAGCCTTGGTCGCTCACCGCTGGTATCACCAATACAAGTACCGGCACCACGAACAGCCGGCGCGAGCGCATTCTCCTCGGCGGTGAACACGTCAACCTGTGGAATCGCGATCATCAAATCGCCGCGCAGTTGTCGGGCGCATCAGCAGACTGGGATCGCACCGGCAATACCAGCGTAGCGTATCGCGCGCCGATCTATGCACTGGGCGGCATGCTTGGGGTCACGGCGACGCGCGCGCGCGATGGCGGCGGCCTTGATGCCGATCTCAACCCGATCACAGGCAGCGGCCGTAGTGCTGGCATTTACTGGCGTCAGCATTTAACCCCGCGTGCGGACTATCACCACACGCTCACGGTCGCGCTCGATGACCGGCAGTGGTTTGGCAGCGGCGGTGTCGCGCCGTTCGCCGTGCCGATAACCGCACCACGCGTACGCAGCCGCCCGCTATCGTTACGCTACGCCGCAAGTTGGCAGGAGAACTGGGTCGGCTGGAAATTCGGCGTCGGCCTCGCGAGCAATTTATCTGGCGGCGCGGACAACAGCGACGCCGCCTACGCCCTGGCGCGCACCAACGCCGGCCACAACTGGAACGCCCTGCGCGCCGATGCCGAGTGGATGCGCATCCTCACCTATGACATTCGCTTGATGCTGCGTGGCCGCGCGCAGGTGTCGAACCAGGCGTTGCTCCCCGGTGAGCAATTTGCGCTTGGCGGTGCGCTGCAACCCTGGGGCAGCGCCTTCGGCGTATGGCCGCGCGGGCCGTGGATCGGCACGGGCGGCGTACGCGGTGTGCCGGAACGCGCGCTCACCGGCGACAGTGGCGCGCAAGGCAGCGTCGAGTTATGGAGCCGGCGCATTGGCGGACACGATCTGCGCGTCGGCGGCTTTGCCGATCTGGGTACGGTGCGCCGCGTCAGCCCGGCGGCGGGGGTGAGCGCCAACGTGTCGGCCGCGAGTCTGGGTGCGCTGCTGCACTATCAACTGCGTGGCAATGTTGCGCTGTCGCTCTCGGCAGCGCAGGTGCTGCGCGGTGGTGAGGTAGTGGCGAATCGTTCCGGTCGCGTGGATCTGGCGTTGATCGTGCGGTATTGATCGCAGTGCTTAACTTTGCGGGTGACTTTGCGCGTGTCTTTGCGCGTGACCACTCTGGCCTACACTGACGCCAGCAAAACCGCAATGCAACACGCGCTACGCCGCAATGCTTGAATTTGACAAGGAGATCACCATGACCGTCCGCCACACCCTGCGCACGCTTGCCCTCATCGCCTTCGCCCTGCTGCTGCAAGCCTGCGGCACGCCCTACGCCACCACGCCCAACCCGCGCGGAGATGCGGTGATGCTGCTGGGTTACGACCCGGTCGCCTATTTCACCGCCAGCGCACCAGCGCGCGGCAAAAAAGAAATTACCTCGACGCTGCCTGACCGCACCTACTACTTCACGTCAACCGCCAACAAGCAATTGTTCGACGCCAACCCGGCCAGGTACGAGCCGCAATACGGCGGCTTCTGTTCATCGGGTGCGGCGTTTGCGTTGAAGCTCGGTAGCGACCCGGCATCGTGGGAAATTTATCAAGGCCGCTTGTTCATCTTTGGCGATGTGCTGGGCCACGAGGCGTGGAAGCTGGATAAAGACTGGAACATTAAATACGGCGACCAGGTATGGCCGGAAATCAAGGACGCCGGCTGGCGCGGGCAATCACTCTCGCGCTACATGAACAAAGTGCCGTGGTACAAAAACAGCAAGGACATTCGCGACGAATACGCACGCAAAAACCCCGGCAAGGCGTGGCCGACGTACGACGTTGGCAGCATGGTCACCAACCTCTTCACCAAGCCGCCGGGGTGGCGCGCTGCCGAGGGATTCAGCCAGCCTGCCGTCGGCTACCCGGACTGAGGCGGGGCCAGCAGCCGCGTTTCGCGCCCGCGAAACACCGTAAGATATTGCACGCTTCGCTTCCACCCGAGCACGCTTTCGTTACCCTCCCTTTCCGAAAGGCTTCACATGAACCAGTTTGACGTCGTCAAAGCCACCGAGTTGTTTCGCAACGTCAACGACGAGGACATCAACAAGATCGTCGCTCTCTGCACAGAAAAGAGCTATGCGAAGAACGACATCATCATGGAAGAGGGCAGCACCGGCGAAGAGTTGTACATCCTGCCCAAAGGCCTGGTCGGTGTTGATGTGCGGCTTGGCGAAAACGTCTACCGTCAGCGCGCTTACGAAGTGATGCAGGGCGATGTGTTTGGTGAGCTGGCCTTGTTCGGCCACAAGCGCAGCGCCCGCGTGCGTGCGCTTGAAGACGTGACGATCCTGGCGATTC
>JAYVSR010000120.1:0-10578 GCA_043775155.1 Burkholderiales bacterium
AATTGCGCCCAAGACACTTGCACCGTTGTTTGAAGACATTGCGCATATGAAAGCCGCCATGGCGGCCTCACCCCCGATCGGCGTATTCATGAATTCTGCCTCGCCCGGCGTGATCGCTTTGTTCCAGCCGAATGAGTTTTATCCATCGCACGAGGCCTACCTAGAGGCTTTGTCCGAAGCGATGCGACCGGAATATGAAGCTATCGTTGCAGCTGGTTTCTTGCTTCAACTGGACAGTCCGGATCTGGGATTAGGAAGACACATGCTGTTCAAGACGCAGCCCGAAGCGGAATACGTTCGCGTTGCGCACTTGCATATCGATGCCCTGAATCATGCCTTACGCAACATTCCCGCCGATCGGGTGCGAATGCACGTGTGCTGGGGTAACTACGAAGGCCCGCATCACTGCGACGTCCCGATGGATGTGGTGCTGCCGATCGCGCTGCGGGCGAATGCGCAGTCGCTGCTTTTTGAATCCTGCAATCCCCGCCACGCTCATGAATGGACCGTGTTCCGCGACCAAAAAATCCCCGACAACAAAGTGTTGGTACCTGGGGTCCTCGACTCCGTGTCGAATTTTATTGAGCATCCGCAATTGGTTGCCGAGAGAATCGAGCGGTTTGCGAATATCGTCGGCCGCGACCGGGTGATTGCCGGGACGGACTGCGGTTTTTCCACGTTCGCAGGCTTTGGTAATGTTGATGCGGAGATTGTCTATGCGAAGCTGGGGGCGTTGGCCGAGGGGGCAGCGATTGCGTCAAGTCGGCTCTGGCCCGTGGGGGCAGCATGAACGCCGAGATGCATCGCAGTACAAGTTTTCGGCAAGCGCTGCTGGCGCGCGACCCCATCATGGGGACGTTTCTTAAAACGCCATCACCAATCGTGGCAGAGGTGCTTGGGCTTTCCGCGCTTGGATGTGTCTGCATTGATGCCGAGCACGCTCCATTTGGTCGTATAGAACTGGATGGCACCATCGCCGCTTTTCGCGCGGCGGATATGCCCGTGCTGGTTCGGGTGCAGACAACATCGGCGGGCGAGATTCTATCGGCACTCGATTGTGGTGCGACGGGAATCATTGCGCCTCACATTACAAGCGCGGAAGATGCCCAAGAGTTGGTACGGCTGTGCTATTACGGCACAGGCGGACGCGGCTATGCGGGTTCGAGCCGTGCTGCGCGCTACACGACCAAACCGATGGCTGAGCACATCCAAAGTAGCAATTCCATGGTCACCGTCGTCGCGCAGATCGAAGACGCCGGAGCGCTTGAGAATATTGACGCAATCGCCCAAGTGGAGGGCCTCGATTGTTTGTTCATCGGCCGCATGGATTTGACGGTCTCATTGGGAGCCAAGTCACCGCGCGATGCGGTGGTGCTTGAGGCGGTGGACCGCATCTGTGAAGTGGGACGACGCTATGACAAGCCCATTGGGATGTTTTTTCCCCAGGGGGAGCAGGTCGCCGACTGGCGCGCAAAAGGGGCCACTTTTTTTCTGCTTGGATCAGACCACCAGTTCCTGCTCGAAGGCGCAAGCAACCTCGCAAAGCGGCTCGGTTAGGCAATCAGTTGGGCGAAGGCGACTTACGGGGCTAGGACTTGCATCCAGAGGGCAACATCATCAATGAGCACCCATTCCCGAATGGCGCTGCCATCGACAAACTCCGCATGGTTGATGCCGAGAATCTCGACGTTTTTGCCCGTGGGCTCGCCATATACGCCTTGCTTCTCATGCACGGCTTGCGCTCGCCAGCGCATCGCAACGCGGTCCGCGCGACCATCGCCACTTTGAAAAGCCAGATGTTCGATGCTGAAACTTTTTACAACCAGCGCCGAGAATCGCTCTTGCCAGAATCGTGCAACATCGTTATGGCCGAACAAGGTCTGTGCCCCAGGGCCGATGTGGTGGATTGCGCGATCGTAGACTGGTCTTGCTTCACGCCCTGCGCCGAGGGCACGTTCGCGAATCGACTGCGCGTAGTGGGAGGCGGTTGGCTCGTCACTCACATGTGAGATATAACCCGGCGGGGCCGCACCCGCTACCGGTTTGTTCCATTCCCCGCGTTCGGTTACCCAGCGTGCAGCCAAGTCCTTTGGGGTCGAGCCGATTTGTAGCGCGATTGCAGCGTGATCTCGTACCAACCACTCGTGAATGATTCTGTTTTCTTTGCACACACAGTCGGCAATAGTTCTGACATAGATTCTTTTCCCGGTTGCGGGACCAAAATTGCCTGATCCCGTGTGTGTCATCGGAGAGACGATCCGGTGGGAACTTAAGAATCCTCCGTCCGCGTCGCCCGAGCAAATGACGTCTTCAGCAAGCAATTTTCTGTCTGGAAACATCGCAAGGGTCGCCTTGGTGCCGCCAATGACGTCGTCGATCGATGTTGAAACTGACGACGGCGTTTCGACGATGCAGGGGTCGCTGTAATAGCGGCGGATGTCATCAATCCGACCTTCTTCCCATATGCGGTGGGTAATGACGCGGATGTAGTGGTCGAGATCCACAAACTCAGCATCAAAACCGGGGAGTGCACTATTCATTCAGTTACCCATTCCTTTGGCCGATGACACTCTTATCGATGACGTGAAAGATTATAGTGTGACTTCGAATGCAATAGAGATACATCAAAGACTTCAATTTATACAAAGATGCTAGTGCGGCAATAATAGCGCCTGTAGTTGCCTATAGTTACAAGGCTCGCCAATAGACTTGCATGCGAAGTACAAATTTGCGTTAGAATCGATTGCGTTGTAGGTCGGATTCGTTTGCAGATCTCGATCTATTGTGCGCCGGCTCAGAACAGATGTCTCGCTCCCGATAACAGATAAAGCTATGATCAAGTACCTTAAGCAAGGCAAGCCAGCCGAACAGAAGGCTGAAATAAACGCAGGCGTGCGAGCGACGGTTGAGGCCATCCTCGCCGATGTTGAGGCAAGAGGTAGCACAGCAGTCCATGAGTACTCGCAAAAATTCGATAAATGGAATCCAGAGTCGCTACGCCTGACACCAGCGCAAATCGCGGATTGCATCGCGTCGCTGCCCAAGCAAGCCATTGACGATATTAAGTTTGCGCAGACGCAGATTCGACGGTTCGCGCAAATCCAAATGCTTTCGATGCGCGATGTGGAAATCGAAACCCTACCAGGCGTCATTCTTGGGCACAAGAACATCCCCGTCAATTCAGTGGGCTGCTACGTGCCGGGCGGAAAATATCCGCTGTTGGCGTCCGCCCATATGGGCGTGTTGACCGCAAAAGTGGCGGGTGTCAAACGCGTGATCGCATGCGCACCGCCCTATGAGGGCAAGCCTTCCGCGACGATTGTCGCGGCCATGGCCATGGCTGGTGCCGACGAGATCTACGTCGTCGGTGGCGTGCAGGCTATTGCAATGATGGCGCTCGGAACCGAACACGTAAAACCCGTCGATATGTTGGTAGGTCCCGGCAACGCGTATGTGGCAGAAGCCAAGCGGCAATTGTACGGCCGCGTCGGCATCGATCTCTTCGCTGGTCCGACCGAGACGCTAGTGATCTGCGATGACAGCGTCGATGCAGAACTGGTCGCGGTCGACTTGCTTGGTCAGGCCGAGCATGGGCCCAACTCACCCGCAGTCTGCATTACTACCAGTCGGAAAATTGCAGAGGAACTTCCTGGCCAGATCGATGTTGTGCTGGCGCGTCTCGCCACCCGCGATATTGCCAGCGTTGCGTGGCGCGATTACGGACAGATCATCCTCTGTGACACCGATGCTGAGATGCTGGAGGAGGCCGAACGCATTTGTTCCGAGCACGTTCAAGTGATGACCAAAGATCCGGATTGGTTCCTTCACCACATGACCAACTACGGCGCTTTGTTTCTTGGACATCGCACCAACGTTTCCTACGGGGACAAGGTGATCGGGACAAACCACACGCTACCGACCAATCGAGCTGGCCGCTATACCGGTGGACTTTGGGTGGGTAAATTTATCAAGACTCACACCTATCAGCGCGTCTTAACAGACGAGGCCTCGGTGTTGATTGGCGAATACTGCTCTAGGCTCTGCGAACTCGAGCACTTTGCGGGACACAAGGAACAGGCTGATATCCGCGTACGTCGTCTCAAGCTCAATTGAGCGCGCTCTGTCGCTGCGTGCCTTGAAGACAATTTAGTCGAGACCGACTTTGCCAACTAAGATTTCGGACTGAGATGAGTGGTGCCAATACCTCCTTAGAAGGAAAAGTCGCACTGGTGACAGGTGGTGCGGGTGGATTGGGGTCAGCAATTTGTCGCGCTCTCGCTGAAGCTGGTGCGGAAGTGATCGTTGGCTACAACCGATCTGCCGGTCCCGCCATCCTGCTGGCAGGGCAATTGGCGACAAACACTGCGATAGCTGGAACGAAGGCGCGAGAGCACTGCGCGTTGACAGCGCCTGTCACCGATAGCGCCGAACTGAGAACGCTAGCGTCCGCGATTGACAAAGCGTACGGTCGGCTTGATATCGTTGTCAATTGTGCAGGCACCACTCGGTTTGTTCCGCACGGGGACCTTGATGCTCTTGATGATGCCTTGATTGACGAGATCCTCACGACCAATGTTCGTGGCCCGTTCGCGGTTGTCCGTGCCATGCGCATGCTTTTGTGCCGACACTCAGGCGGCCTAGTCGTCAATATTTCCTCGATTGCTGCAACTTCTGCAATGGGCAGCAATGTTATGTACTGCGCGTCTAAGGCCGCCTTGGACAACATCACAAGATCGTTGGCGCGCGCGCTGGCTCCAGCGATTCGCGTGGTTTCCGTTTCTCCCGGACTAGTTGAGACCGACTTTGTAAAGAAGATGGATGTTCAATGGCAGCAAGAACAAGCGGCACGCACGCCGCTTGGTCGGCTGACATCACCTGAAGAGGTTGCCATTGCAGTTCTCGCCGTGGCAACCCACCTTACCTTTTCGACCGGCGTCGTCGTTGCCGTCGACGGAGGCAGACCCCTATCATGATGACAATGAACGAACCCAAAGAGTCACTTAGTCGCGAACTTCGCAGCCGTTTGGTTCGGTACACTGAACTTCAGCCTTGTACCAATGCGTTCATCGATTCACGGACGCCGGGCAGCGACCAAAAGGAGAATTTCACCATTATCGGCCCTGGTGTTGCTGAGAATCCTCACCAATACGTGCACATTCGCGAGCCGCACGGTTTCAACATCGGCGGTGCCCGCCAACCGCCGCGGTGCACAAACTCGCTTCACAGCCACAACTCCGAAGAAGTATTCATGATTCAAAGCGGGACTTGGCGGTTCGTATGGGGAGAGTTTGGTGATGCCGGGTCGGTGGTTCTGAATCCTGGTGATACGATTTCTATTCCTATTCACGTGTTTCGTGGTTTTGAAAACATAGGGACCGATGTCGGATTCATGTTCGCCATTTTGGGGGGCGATGATCCCGGCCACGTACATTGGGCACCACATGTGATTTCTAAGGCTCAGGGGTATGGGCTCATCCTACTAGACAACGGATCCTTAGTAGATACAACGCTGGGCGAAGTTGTGCCACCGGATCGAACCGTCGTTGGCCCCTCAACGTCTGCAGAGATTGCCTACATCCGCGTTCCAACTGAGAACGAAATGCTGGCGCGAGTCGTTCGCCGTGACACGCTGCAGCCTGCCATGGCCTCAGCTGCTCAAATTCATGAGTCAGCCATTATTGGCGCTGATGGAGGCGACGATGGCGTTGGTCACTCCCCGATTACCGACGAACATGGTTTCACGCTTCGTCACCTAGCCCTCAACTCACAAGAGGCGACACCTTTACATAGTCGGCATTGTGTTGAGGTATTGTTGGTACACCGGGGTCGCGTTCGTTTGAGCAACAACGCCGGGGACTCTGTTGACTTGGTTGCCGGCGACACGTTTTCAGTCCCGGTGGGCATGCCTCGAAGGTTAGTGGGCCTCTGCGCGAGTGAATTATTCGTCGTGCGAGGTGGTAACAGTCCTGGTGCCCTTTTCGTCGTGTCGTAACGTTGCCAAATAAGTGGCCAAGCAATTGACGCCGACACTGCTGTTTCTGCCGGGTACGCTTTGCGATGACCGCCTTTGGGCGGCGCAGATAGCGATACTTTCGACGACTTTGCGATGTGTCTTCGTTGATTATCGCGACCGCTCTTCAATTGCGGAAATGGCCAGCGTCGCTTTGGGTTGCGCAGCGGGTCAGCTAGTTCCGATCGGGCTCTCAATGGGTGGGCTTGTTGCACTCGAAATGTGGCGACAAGCGCCGGAGCGCGTCAACGCACTGGCACTGTTTGACATTGACCCCGCGGCCGATACACCTGAAAAACTCGCCGGTCGTACCGAGCTACTGGCGGGAATGCGCAAGGTTGGGATGGAAGCCGTGCTGCGCCAGCAGCTAGTGCCGCGCTATTTTGCAGCCGGTGCCAACGCCTGCGCTGATACTAGTGCGTTTGAAATTGCCGTGGACATGGCATTGGCGCAGGGGATTTCCGCTTATGTCGCACAGCATGCCGCCCTCTCTTCCAGACAGGATTATTCAACACTTCTCAAGCATATTGACGTTCCCACACTTGTGGCGTGCGGTGATGACGATGGCATCTGCCCTCTAGCGCTTCATCAGCGTGTTGCAGCCACGATTGCCACGGCGCGGCTGGTACAAATTCATTGCGGCGGGCACCTCCCGTCGCTGGCCAAGCCCGACGAGACAACTGAAGTGCTGAGTGGCTGGCTTAGTGAAGCGGTGTTACATGATTCCGTTGCAAATATGCAACACTAACGTCACAATTGTGACTTCGCATGCAAGTTTTATCTCTAGTCAGCTCCCGTTGCTCTAGCATACGTAATTGGTATGAATGCTGGCTTCGAATGCAACACTAAACCGTTCTGACAATAATCAACAGGCCTCACGTTTATCGATGAAGGCCGAAATGTATTACCGCACTGAGCTACTCAACCTTATCAGTCCCTTACGTGGAGGCAGGTCTATGAAAAGCGGAACCACTTATAAAAAACTGGCGCGAGAAGTCGCTATCGCCGTTGGTGCCGTTGGGTTGTCCGGTCTTGGTGCGGTCTACGCGCAATCGACCGCCAATGAGGCACCCAAAGTTGCTGCCAAAGCGCCTGACGCCGCCAAAACGATTGAAAACATCGTTGTGACCACCCAGCGGCGCGCGGAAGATTTGCTTTCAGTAAGCGTTTCCGTATCTGCTGTGACAGGCGAGAAATTGGCCGAGCGCAACATTACTGACCTGTCGCAAATGGAGGCGATGTCTCCCGGCTTTACTTTTGGGCGATCCGGCACCGACGCGAGACCGGCAATGCGTGGCGTACGAACTGAAAACGTAGCGGTAAACGGGGACACCACGATTGGCTATTTTGTAGACGGCGTTTACAAGTCCCGCGCGCAACAGGCACTGGCGAGTTTCTTAGATGTTTCTCGAGTTGAAATCCAGCGCGGCCCGCAGGGCACGCTCTATGGCCGCAACACCTTTGGCGGAAATGTATCAATTGTCACTAATCAGCCGGTGCTAAAGGAGTTTCAGACGGGCGTGAACCTCAGCGCCGGTAAGTTCAACAAGTTCCGCATTGAAGGTATTCTGAACTTGCCTGCCAGCGACACGGTCGCTGTGCGCTTGGTTGCTGCTAGCGAGCGCGCTGATGGCTTTGTAAAGAACGATTTCAATTCGTCAGCTAGCCTGTTCGATCAGGCTTTGCAATATGGTCGTGTTTCCTTCCTGTTCAAGCCAAACGCGCAGTTTGAGGCTATTTTCCGAACCGAATCGACCAATCAGGGCGGTAACGGTGGCTCCGCGTTTGGGTACAAACAAGCGGGTACTTATTTTGACCGTGGCTCATGCCAGCAATTGTTCAACGCCACACTGACCATTCTGAACGTGCGCCCCGGCAATCGCGACGGTGTCAACGACTGTACGCGCACGGTAGGGGCGGGTGCGGGTACCGGTGCCAACGCGATTGGCACTGGTGTCGATCAAGGCATTCCAATTTATGCGGCAGGTAATGCCTACCGCGTCGATACCGATCAAAAAACATTTTTGAAGCTGACCGACAAGAGCTCGTCGCTCGACATGTCGTACAAGTTTGATGGTTTTACATTGAAGTCGATCACCGGCTATGCCGACTTTGCCGCGCGTAGAACGGCTGACTCAGACATGTCAGCGTCGACGGTTGCCGTTGACGATCAGAACACGGCAGCGAAAACATTCTCGCAGGAACTGCAGATCTTGTCGGAGAGCAGCGGGCCGTTCAATTATGTGGCGGGTTATTACTACTTCAAGGACAAGCTGGTCGGTACTTTGCGTAGCGCACAGGTTCCGCGAACCATTCGGTCATCGGCACTTTTGGCTCCGCTTTCCTTGCCGCAAAACGGTGCAGGGTTTTTTGATGATCAGCGTCCTGAGACGGAGTCAAACGCGCTATATGCGCAAATCAATTACGAAGTAACCAAAGCGCTTTCGCTGTCTGCTGGTCTGCGCCACACCGAAGACAAGAAAAAATTCAAATTCGCCAATGCCAACTCGATCCTGCCGTTGAATGCGGCCGGATTGCCAGACGGCACGCAGATTTCGACGTCGACCGGCTTGCCGCCTGCGTCGGCTTACGGTACGGCTGGTGTGACCAACTGTACCGGCGCGCTCGCGGTGCCCGGCTACAACTGTGGCGGGCCTACCAACAACGTGCTGTTCGGTGCGACGTACGACGACGCAACATTCAAGAAAACAACAGGGCGTGCGGCAATCGAATACAAGCTTGCTCGCAAAAATCTTCTCTACGCAACTTACTCAACGGGCTTTCGCTCAGGCGGCTTCAACTCAGGCCAGGCTATTGCTACCGTGCGTACGTTTGCACCGGAAGAAGTGCAAGCCTTTGAGATCGGCTCGAAGAACCGCTTCTTGGCTGACACGCTGCAAATCAACGTTGCCGCGTTTAGCAACAAGTACACCAATCTGCAAGAGCAGCGCCAGGTGCCGATTGGGGCCACAACCATCTCAACCATTTTCAACGCGGCCAAGGCTAAGGCTAATGGTGTTGAAGTTGAGGCTGAATGGTTGGCGACGGATAAGACCACCTTGGGCGGATCGCTTTCCCTGCTCGATGCGAAATACACCAGCTTCCCGGATGTCGCATTGCCATTTGGCACCTCGATTCTGGTCACTGACCCGGCGGCAACGGCCGCGACGGTCATCGACGGGATTACAGTCGCACCAGCCGGGCAGCGTCGCATCTTTGCACCCGGATATAACTGCCGTTTGATTCCTGGCCAATTAGCTGGAACTGCTGCCCCAGCGTTTGGTTGTGATTTGTCCGGAAAGAAAATCCCTTACGCGGCACGCTATCAAGGTTCCGTGTTTGCAAGCTACGATATCAACTTGAAAAACGGTGGACGCAT
Source organism: Burkholderiales bacterium (assembly GCA_043775155.1). Classification (GTDB taxonomy): domain Bacteria; phylum Pseudomonadota; class Gammaproteobacteria; order Burkholderiales; family JAEUOS01; genus CANJDH01. The sequence goes on from JAYVSR010000120.1 coordinate 9,390, forward strand.
TTCGCCGCTCGTGGTCGCAACCTTCAACAGCGGCTACTTCGGTCAACCGACCAACGCGGAAATTGAGAAGCAGGGCTCCTTCACCAAGTTCGACTTCAAGCTCAACTGGCAGATCAACAACACCATGTCGATGCAATTCACCGTTGACAACCTGACCGACAAGCAAGTTCTCAATCGCTTTGTGTGGGGTGGCGGTGGTGCCTTGCAAGTGAGTGCGGCACCTCCAAGAACATGGGGCCTTCGGTTCACCTATAAGACGTTCTAGTTCGGCAGCGTCAATCGCTGTCCAACCAAATCAGGCGAAGATACCAACCCTAAACTTGGTATCTTCGCCTTTTTGTTGCCCACTTAGATCATTAACTTGAACACCTTCAAATCCTTGTACGTCACATCCCTGCGCGCCTTGAACGATGTTGCGCGTCTAAATTGGCCGCACCAATTAGCGACACTTTATTCGCCAGCGGTGACGTGGAACGGCCCGCATCCTATTAATCAAATCGCTGGGCGTGACAATTTGTTGTCCGAATTCTGGACGCCTTTTTTGTATGCCTTTCCAGATGTGGAGCGGACCGACGATATCGTCATCGAGGGGCAATTTAACGGCCAACATTGGGTGGCAGCGACTGGTTATTACACGGCGACGTTCAGCAGTGCATGGCTTGGCATTGAGCCGACGGGCGGCGTGATGAATCTGCGCTACGGGGAGTTTTCACGCATTGAGAACGATCTGATCGTCGAAGTCTATTGCATCATCGACATCCTTGACGTGCTGCGTCAGGCTGGTCGGTGGCCGCAGGTGATCCCAAATTCGCGCGGGGCATTTCCATTTGCGTATCACGACCGCACGCCGCCACCGACGACACGCGATGGGATTGTTTTTCCCGCTAGCGATGCAACCGAAAGCTTGAAACTGGTGGAAGCAATGATCGCGGGGCTCATGCAGTACGACCGCAAAACGCTCGATAGCATGGGGATGGAGCGCTTCTGGCATCCTGACATGATGTGGTACGGCCCGGCCGGTATTGGCAGCAGCCGTCGGCTCAAAGGCTTTCAAGATGTTCATCAGCGCGCGTTTTTAGAAGCATTCCCAGACCGTAAGGGCGGCGATCACAAAGCGCGTCTAGGCGACGGCAACTATGTTGCGTCGACCGGCTGGCCGTCGATACGCGCAACGCATTTGGGACCGTGG
>JAYVSR010000121.1:0-5264 GCA_043775155.1 Burkholderiales bacterium
GCAAAGTTTTGCTGCTTGATTTTCTTTTTTCGTTTTTGAGTGGGACTGATTTAAGTGATAGGTTCGAGGGTTTCACGCCAAGATGCAAAGGAGCAAAGAAGCAAAGTTTTGCTGCTTGATTTTCTTCTTTCGATTTTGAGTGAGATTGATTTAAATGATACGTTCTAGGGTTTCACGCCAAGATGCGAAGGAGCAAAGAAGCAAAGTTTTGTTACTTGATTTTTTCTTTTTTCGTTTTTGAGTGAGATTGATTTAAGTGATACGTTCTAGGGTTTCACGCCAAGATGCGAAGGAGCAAAGAAGCAAAGTTTTGTTACTTAATTTTTTCTTTTTTCGTTTTTGTCGAGGCTGAACGGATGTGAATCAGCTTGGCAGCGGCGTCGAGTGCGAGCTCGACATCATCGACATAGCCCAGCGTTTTGCTGCGGTATTCGGCGTACAAATACGTGGCGTTCTCACTGACGATGGTGATGCGCGGAGCGGCCTTGACCATTGCTACTGTGGCAACCCAGGTCGTTGCGGCATCCCCAGCGAACGTCAGCGGCGGAATGTAATGGGAAGTATCCGATTTCGCGTTCGCAGTGCTGCTGATGCAGTTCGGCTTCCAGGAACAAGGTTTGAATCCGCCGTCCGGTTTTGTGGTGGCATCAAACCCCATTCCTGCGGGACGACGGCCTGAAAACAATCCCATACAAGATTTCCTCCGTTACACTTTGCCGCGTCAAAATACGCTGCTTGCATGGCGCAACTTGCCTGCGTCACGAGTAAAAACCGCATGTTAGACCACTTGCTGCAAGAATGGGTCCGGCACTATCCGCCTGACACAAATGCTGACTATTCGCGTGACGGCCGCAGCGCCTATCGCGGTCGCTTCGCCCCCTCGCCTACCGGGCCGCTGCATCTGGGTTCGCTGGTGGCCGCGCTGGCCGGCTGGCTCGATGCGCGCGCATCTGGGGGGCAGTGGCTGGTGCGCATCGAAGACCTCGATGCGCCGCGTGAGGCGCCCGGTGCGGCCGAGGCGATCATGGCGGCGCTTGCCGCGTATGGCTTGACGCACGATGGCGAGGTGGTGCGTCAAAGTGCGCGCCAGCCGTTGTATCGCACCGCCTTCATGCGCTTGAAGGATGCCGGGCTGATTTACCCCTGTGGTTGCACGCGGCGCGAGATCGCGGATTCGTTGCCAGCTTCAGGGGCGCGCGGGCGCGAAACGGTGTATCCCGGCGCCTGCCGTCAAGGCCTCGCCAGCGGGCGGCAGGCGCGCGCGTGGCGCTTGCGGGTCGGCGATGCGGGCGTCGCGTTCGTCGATCGTGCGGCGGGCGCGATGGGGCAAGACCTGGCGCGCGACACTGGCGATTTTGTGCTGTTGCGTGCTGACGGGCAGTGGGCCTATCAACTCGCGGTGGTGGTAGACGATGCGGCGCAAGGCATCACGCACGTGGTGCGCGGTGCCGACTTGATCGACTCGACCGCGCGGCAGATTTATTTACAGCAGCGGCTCGGGTTGGCGCAGCCGCAGTATTTGCATGTGCCGGTGGTGGTGAATGCAGCAGGTGAGAAGCTGTCCAAGCAAAGCGGCGCACTGGCGCTCGATTTGTCGCCGGCGGCGGTCGCGAAAACCCTCGAGCTCGCGGCACGGCATTTGTTTGGGTGATAATTCACCGCGCTTCTCATCTGTTCGTCCCGCACCAATCACCCAACAGCCGCGCCCACTTCCACGCACACTTCGCGCAGCAGCCTCCACTATGTCCGACATCCCGACCCTGCGCCGCATCCTCGCCGAGAACAAAGTGATCGCCGTCGTTGGTCTGTCGGCGGACTGGTTTCGCCCCAGTTTTTTTGCAGCGAAATATATGCAGGAGCATGGTTACCGGATCATTCCGGTGAATCCGAAATATCCAGAGATTCTGGGCGAGAAATGCTACGCCTCGTTGCAGGAGATTCCGGAACAGGTGGACATGGTCGATTGCTTTCGCAAGTCAGCGGACATCTTGCCGATCGCGCGTGACGCGATTGCCATCCGGGCAAAGGTGCTGTGGCAGCAGCTCGGTGTGGCAAATGATGAGGCAGACGGATTGGCGCGCGCGGCCGGCCTCGGCAGCGTGATGGATCGCTGCGTCAAGATTGAGCATGCGCGCCTGTTTGGCGGTCTCGGTTGGGCCGGGGTGAACACCAAAGTGATTTCGGCGAAGCGGCCGAAGTACATCGCGAACTGACGCGCGCCCAAGCATCAAGACAAACACCAGCACAACCCGCACATCATGGCCGACCGCGACTACGCTTTCGAAACCCTCGCCCTGCACGCGGGGCAAGTGCCGGACGCTGCCACCGGCAGCCGCGCGGTGCCGCTGTATCAAACCACGTCTTATGTGTTCGATTCGGCTGAGCACGCGGCGAGTCTGTTCAACCTGCAAACCTTCGGCAATGTCTACACGCGCCTGTCGAACCCGACCACGGCGGTGTTTGAAGAGCGCATCGCGGCACTCGAAGGCGGGCGCGCCGCGCTCGCCACTGCCTCCGGCCTCGCCGCGCAGATGACCGCGCTGCTCACCTTGCTCAAGACCGGTGATCACGTGGTGGCGGCGAGCACGCTTTACGGAGGCACCTACTCACAGTTCGCTGTCAATTTTGATCAGCTTGGCATCAGCACTACGTTTGTCGATCCGGATGATCCGGACAATTTCCGCCGCGCGATCACGGAAAAAACCAAAATGGTCTACGCCGAGACGCTCGGCAACCCGCTGATCAACGTGCTCGACATCGAAGCGGTCGCGAACATTGCCCACGCGGCCGGCTTGCCGCTGATGATCGACAACACCGTGGCTTCGCCTTTCCTGTGCCGGCCATTTGAGTGGGGCGCTGACATCGTCGTTCACTCGGCGACTAAATACATCGGTGGGCATGGCACTACGATGGGCGGGGTGATTGTCGAGAGCGGAAAATTCCCCTGGGACAACGGCAATTTTCCGCAGATGACCGAGCCGTCACGCGGCTATCACGGCGTGCGCTTCTACGAGACGTTTGGCGATTTTGGTTTCACGATGAAATGCCGGATGGAAACCTTGCGCACGTTCGGCGCGGCGCTCTCGCCGTTCAACGCCTGGATGCTGTTGCAAGGCTGCGAGACCCTGCATGTGCGGATGGAGCGGCATGTATCGAACGCGCAGCGCGTGGCGGAGTTTCTCGAAGCGCATCCGCTTGTGTCGTGGGTGAGTTATCCGGGTTTGAAGTCCGGCAAGTATCACGCGCTGGGCAAAAAATATTTGCCGCGCGGCGCGTCTGCGTTGATGACCTTTGGTGTCCGCAGTGAAGTCAAAGGCGGCGGACTGGCGGCGGGCGAAAAATTTATCGACGCCGCGCAGTTCATGAGCCATCTGGCCAACATCGGCGACGCCAAGACGCTGGTGATTCATCCTGGCTCGACGACGCACCGGCAGTTATCCGAAGAGGAGCAGATCAAGGCGGGGGTGTCGCCCGACATGATTCGTCTGTCGGTCGGGATCGAGAACGTTGACGATATTTTGTGGGACCTCGATCAGGCGTTGGCAGCGTCACAGCAACCGGCGCAAACCGCGTCAAAAAAACAAACAGCGTAAAAAAATAACTCTCCTCATGCAATTTGCCGAGAACGAAACAATCATTACCGATACGCCGTTTGGGTTCGGCCCGGCGGGCGGCGTGGTCACGCTCACCAGCCGCCGGTTGATCCTCACTGCCACCGACGATGAAGAAAGCATTCCGCTCGGCGCGATAACTTCGGTGCGCGCTTCATTCGCGCGCGACATCGCTGGCGCGATCTGGGGCGCGGTGATCCTCGCGCTGGCGCTCGGGTTCGCTGCGGGTTACAAGACGATGGAGACCGGTGCCAACGGCATCGCGCTGGCAATTGAGCGGCGCGTCACCGACAAGGTGCCGGAGCGCGCTGAAGCCTACGGCCATTTTGTCAATCTGCCGGCCGCTGTGGCGTGGCTGCTGATGCTGCCACTGATTGGGCTGGGCGGGTTCAAATTGGGCAGTGGCGTGCTCGGCACCACCGAGTTGCTGATCGCGACCGCCAGCGGTGAGCAGCGGCGTAGGCGCTTTGGCCGTCAGCGCGAGTTGATCGAGTTTGGCGAAGCCGCCGGGCGCGCGTTGTAGCGCGGCGCTCAGATTTTTTTCGCCCGCCCGCCGAGCAACGCGCCGACACTGCCTTTTTTCGGCGGGTTGCCGCTGCCCACGCCGGTGCTCGTGCCGGTGCTTGCTACAGCGGGCGGTGCTGACCCAGCGCTGGCGACTGGTGCCGCTGCGGCCTCGTAAGGCTTCAAGAACCACGGATCGACTTTTTCGACCCGGGCCACCTGCACGTTGCGCGAGTGGCGCGACGGGCTTTCACGGTCGAAGCGACCGCGGCTGCGTTCATGGCGACCGGCATGCTGATGTGGCTCATCGGCGACCGGCTCAAAACCTGGTGCCGCCGTGCGCTCGATCTTGTGCTTGATCAGCTTTTCAATATCGATCAGATATTTTTCTTCGTCCGGCGAGTAGAACGAAATCGCATCGCCCTCGGCACCGGCGCGCCCGGTGCGGCCGATCCGGTGTATGTAGTCCTCGGGCGCATGAGGCAACTCGTAGTTGATCACGCAGGGCATTTCCTGAATGTCGAGGCCGCGCGCGGCGACGTCGGTGGCGATCAATAAATTGCATTCGCCTTTTTTGAATTTATCCAGCGCGGCAATCCGCTCGCCCTGCGATTTGTCACCGTGAATCGCTTCTGCTTTTAGGCCGGCGTGTTCGAGATGGCGCGCCAGCCGAGCGGTGCCGAGCTTGGTGTTAGAAAACACGATCGCCTGGGTAATGCCCTTCGACTCGACCAGATGCTGCAACAGCGCACGCTTCTCGTCCGATGCAACGGCATAGGCGACTTGGCGCACGGTGTCGGCAGTGGCGTTGCGGCGCGCCACTTCAATCGTGATCGGGTTGGTCAGAATGCCGCCGGCCAGGCGTTTGATTTCGTCGGAGAAGGTCGCCGAGAACAGCAGGTTTTGCCGTTTCGCCGGCAACAGCGAAATGATGCGTTTGATATCGGGCATGAAGCCCATATCGAGCATCCGGTCGGCTTCGTCGAGCACGAGGATTTGCACCTGACCGAGATTGACCGATTTTTGCTCGATGTGATCAAGCAAACGGCCCGGCGTGGCGATCAAAATCTCGACGCCTTTGCGCACTTCAACCAATTGCGGTTTGATATCGACACCGCCAAACACGCAGGTCGAGCGCAGTTGCAAATG
>JAYVSR010000122.1:0-6005 GCA_043775155.1 Burkholderiales bacterium
GGCAAGTTCCGCGATGTCAAACTCGCCAAGCAATCCGCTGCCAAGTTGGAGAGCATGTTCGAGAACACCGAGGGCGTCAAAACTCTGCCGCTGATCATCAAGGCCGACGTTCAAGGCTCGCAAGAGGCGATTGTGCAGTCGATGCAAAAGCTCTCGACCGCAGAAGTCAAAGTGCAGATCGTGCATGCGGCAGTCGGTGGCATTTCCGACTCCGACGTGAACCTGGCGATTGCCTCGAAAGCGGTGATCATCGGCTTCAACACCCGTGCCGACGCTGGCTCGCGCAAGCTGGCCGAGAACAACGGCGTTGAGATCCGCTACTACAACATCATTTACGACGCGGTCGATGAAATCAAAGCGGCAATGTCGGGCATGCTGCCGCCGGAGAAACGAGAAGAAATCATCGGCTCGGTCGATATCCGACAGGTCTACAAGATCACCAAGGCGGGAACGATTGCCGGCTGCTATGTGTTGGATGGCACGGTCAAGCGCTCGGCCTCGGCGCGCCTGCTGCGCAACAACGTGGTGGTGTGGACCGGCGAGCTCGATTCGCTCAAGCGCTTCAAAGACGACGTGCGCGAAGTCAAAGCCGGCTTCGAGTGCGGTATCTCCCTGAAGAACTACAACGACATCGAAGTGGGCGACCAGCTTGAAGTGTTCGAAGTCACCGAAGTCGCGCGCGTGCTCGCCTAATGCGCCACCAGACCCGCGGCTTCGCCCGCTCCGAGCGCGTCAACGATCAGATCCAGCGTGATCTGTCGGAGATCATCCGCTCCGAGTTGAAGGACCCGCGCGTCGGCATGGTGACGATCACGGCAGTTGAAGTGACGCCGGACTACGCTCATGCGACGGTCTACTTCACCCAACTGGCGGGCAAGGTCAGCGTTGAAGACTCGGTGTTCGGCTTGCAAAAAGCCGCCGGGTTTTTGCGCTCTGAGTTGGGCAAGCGCATCAAGATTCACCAGATTCCGCAGCTCAAATTCAAGTTCGACGCCAGCCTGGAGCGGGGCGTCGCGTTGTCCGCGCTGATCGACCAAGCCAACTCGGTGCGCGCGAAGGATTGATTGTGGCCGATGCGCCCGGCAGCGAGCGCCAGCCGCCAGGGCAACCGCAGCGCCAATGAGGCACCAACTGAAGCGCCCCCCAAAACGCCAAGTCAATGGTGTGTTGATGATCGATAAGCCCGTCGGAATGACCTCAAACGGTGTGCTCGGCGTGATCAAACGTTTATTTAATGCCGACAAGGCGGGCCACACCGGCACGCTTGATCCGTTCGCCACCGGCCTGTTGCCAGTCGCACTTGGCGAAGCGACCAAATTCAGTGGCCGCTTGATCGACGCCGACAAGACCTATCTTGCGACGATGCGCCTCGGCATCACGACGGCGACCGGTGACCTCGAGGGTGCAGTGAACGAGACGCGCGCAGTCAACGCCACCACCGAACAAATTCGTGCCGCCTGCGCCAGCTTCGTTGGCGCAATCGATCAAGTACCGCCGATGTACTCCGCCCTCAAGCGCGACGGCAAGCCACTCTACGAATACGCCCGGGCCGGGATCGAAGTCGAGCGCAGCGCGCGCAGCGTGACGATTCATTCGCTCGAAGTGATCTCGCATCGACCGGGCGATGCAACGCACGACGTAAAGTTCCGCGTCGCCTGCAGCAAAGGCACCTACATTCGCACCCTGGCCGAAGACATTGGCAAGGCGCTTGGCTGTGGCGCGCATCTGATTGCATTGCGGCGCGAGCGCACCGGCGGCTTTGGTCTGGAAAATGCAATCACGCTCGACGCGATTGACGAGGTCAGTTTCGACGCACGCGACGCCTTGCTTCTACCGGTGGATACGTTGATTCGTGATCTGCCGCGCATCGACTGCAGCGCGTCTGACGCCGCCCGCTTGCGCCTCGGGCAGAAGCTGGCGATGCACTCGCTTGGCGTTACCGCCGAGGGCTTGTATCGAATTTATGATGAAGCCGGTGCCCTGACAGGCTTGGTACAAGCCATTTCCGGGGCGTTGCGGCCGGAAAGGCTTGTGGCACAAGGGTCTCCGGCCAGAACCTGATTCAATTTTGCGCCGAAGCTAAGGTGGCGCTGGAGCGACTGCGCCTCTCGGCTGGTCTCAAGGTCGGTCGATCACAACGCGCGTCCCGCTCTTACTTCTGCGCCGCCGTCACCACAATTTCGACCAGATGCTTCGGCGTCGCCAGCTTGGCTTCGACCGTTGCGCGCGGCGGCGTTTGACCTGCCACGACCCAGCCATCCCACACCTTGTTAAGGTCGGCGAACAGGCGCATGTCAGTGATGAAAATATTCGCCATCAAAATTTTCGTCTTGTCTGTGCCAGCTTCCATCAATAGCTTGTCAATCGCGTCGAGGACCTGACGCGCCTGGCCTTCCATGTCCTGGCTGGGGTCGGCGGCAATCTGGCCGGCCAGATAAACGGTGCCGTGATGAATCGCCATTTCGGACAAACGCGCGCCAACGTGAAAACGGTCAATCTTCATTTCTACTTTCCCTTCAGTGGTGGAACAAAAAGTTTTTAACGACATCAATCTGGCTTTGATCCATGAACATCGGCGCATGGCCGACGCCGGGAATCTCGACGGTAGTGGCGCGCGGGCCGCGCTCTTGCATGCCCTTCAACGTTTCGCGTGACAGCAGGTCAGACGACTCACCGCGTGTCACCAGCACCGGGCAGCGGATCGCTTCGTAGATCGGCCACAGATCAATGTCCGCACTGCCGGTGCCGGCGTCGCGAAACGGCACCGCAATCGCCGGGTCGTAATGCATCGCGAAGCCGCCGCCGGGCGCGGGCCGCAGGCTCACTTCGGTGAGAAATTTCCACTGCGCATCGGTGGTCAAGCCGAACGACGCGCTGATTGCGCGAATGTAAGTTTCAGCCGCAGCAAAATCGGGAAACACCGGCGCCTGGCCGAGATATTCGCCGATGCGTTTGAGCGCATCGGCCTTGAGCACCGGCCCGACATCGTTGAGCACCAAGCGTTTGATTGGCGACGCCGGCAGGGCAGCCAAGCCCATGCCGATCAGCCCGCCCATTGAGGTGCCGACCCAATGCAGCTCGGCAGCGTTCAGGCGCGCGATCAGCGTCACCATGTCAGACACGTATTGCGGAATTTGATAATGGCGCGGATCGGTCAGCCGGCCGCTATTGCCACGCCCGACGACATCCGGGCAGACGACGCGATACTCGCCGCACAGCGCGCGCGCCAGATCATCAAAGTCACGCCCGACGCGCGACAGGCCGTGGACGCACAGCAGTACTTTCGGATTCGCCGCGTCGCCCCATTCGGCATAGGCCATTTGGTGCAAGCCGGCGGGGGAAATGCATTGCACCGTGTGTTGGCGTGGTTGAGTCATGGGGTTCATTCGGTTCACTCGGTTCACTCGGTTCAATCGGGGCGCGCCCAGGTTTGCAGCAGCAAGTTCACGATCCAGGTTTGGCTCGGGTCGAGAGTGGATGCGGACAGCGTGGCAGGCGGTGAAAACGCCTCGACAAGCTGGCGTGATTTTACGTTGATCGCACGCACTGGCTGACCTGCTTCGGCATAGCGCTGACGCTCGATGGCGGTGTCTTCGAGCGGCGCGTGGGCGTACCACAGCCACTCGGCGCGGAACTGCGTGGCGAGCCGGTCGAGGGTGCGGCGCTCGGCGGTGCCGAGCGCTTGCGCAGGTGCGAGAGCTTGCGCCGTACCCGTCACGCCGCGCCAGCACTCATCCCACTCCATCGCCTCACCGCGAATCGTGATCAGCTCGGCGTTGGCTTCGCTGCCACGAATTTTGAAATAAGTTTCTGCCTCGCTGGTGGCGCAAAAACCGGCAATCCCTTCGGGTGTCAGATCGAGCACCACGGCCAACGCTAATCCACTCACCATGCCATCGCGCGATTCCATCCGCACCAACTGCGGCAGACGATTCGCTTGGCCGGTAGCACCGCTACGCGACGCTTCTTTGACTTGACCGTTTTGAATCGTCGTCTCGCCCTGCGCGCCATCTTGCGTCCAGATCACTCGCGCGACGCACTCGGGGTACTGCACCGAAATCGCGACCAGCGACGGAAACGGGATGCCGTCCGGTGCATCAAGAGCGAAGTGCAGTTGGTCGTCTACTTTCGTCTCGGTAAGCCGCACTTCGGGCGCGTCGGCTTTGAGTTCTTCACGCACGCGCTTATGAAATGCGCGCAGCAATTGGTGCGGCCCATCGACCGTGAGGGTGGCTTGGGTTTTCACCACATCGCTCCGCGCGCCGTCACCGGCCACAACTCTTCGACCACGCCATGGCGTACCGCGACGATCCAGTCATGCAGATTCACTGTCGGGTCGATGTGGCCGGGGATCAGGCGCAGCTTGGCGCCCAGATTTGGCAAAGCGGCGGGTAGCGCATTGGGGGAGGCCATGGGCGAGGCAGCACCGTCCTGCACAAACACCACGCCATGCTCGTCCGACGCCTTGCGATACTCCAAGCCGGGCAATGGCGCGCCTGCCGCATCACCCGCCACCAGCGGCATGCCGGAGTCAATGCTGTGCGCCTTCAGGCCGCAGTCCACCACCGCGTGCGACGCGCTGCGGCTCATCACGGTGGTGAGGATGGTCAGGCTGTGTTCGAACGGCTGTGCGGCATGGTTGCGACCGTAGTCGGCGTCCATGAAAGCATAGGAGCCGGGCTGCAACTCGTTGTAGACACCGCTCGCCGCTTCGATTTCGTAAGTGCCGGTACCCGCACCGGTGATCACCGGACACGCGATGCCGGCCGCGATGATGAGATCGCGCGTCAGGCGTGTTTTTTCGACTGCCGCAGCGATTGCCGCATGACGTTCTGCATCAGTACGCAAATGCTGCGCGCTGCCGTGATAGGCCAGGAGACCCATGAAGCGAAGTGATGGCGATGCAGCCGCGAGGCGCGCCAAGGCAACAGCAGTCGCGCCCGGCGCGACGCCACAACGGTTCGCGCCGGCGTTGATTTCGACGTACACGTCAAGCGCAGACTCTGCCTTGAGAACCGCTCCCACCAAGGATTTCAGGTTATCCGCATGATCCACGCACACCCCCAGACGGGCGCGCTTCGCCAGTTCGGCAAGCCGCTCCTGCTTGATCGCGCCGACCACTTGATTGGTGATCAGCACATCATGCACGCCGCCCGCCACCAACGCTTCGGCTTCGCTCACTTTTTGGCAGCACACACCGACGGCACCGAGCGCGATCTGGCGCAATGCCAAGGCCGGCGTCTTGTGCATCTTGGCGTGCGGGCGCAGGCGTACGCCCCGTGCGCGTGCAAAGTCCGCCATGCGCGCGAGGTTGCGCTCCAGCGCGCCGAGTTCGACGATCAGGGCGGGCGTATCGACGTCTTCGACACGCATGCCGAGGGTGGCGGGGGCGGGCCAATGGGAGTGTGTGTGCATGATGTGTCGCAGGTCGAGGTGGCAGCGAGAGATTGAGCGCCGCATTATCGGCGCGGATTCGGATTTTCAGTCCGCGAAAAAACCGCTGGCGTTAACCGGCGGTGGTTTGGTTCTTCACGCAACTAATTGAAAACTCAAATTCCGCCCCAAGGCAATCGCCGCACGACTGATCGTCGCCAGTGTGACCGAAGTTTCGTTTTGATCCAGCAAGCGGCGCACAACGGCGCGGCTGGTACCCATGCGGCGGGCCATTTCTGCTTGCGAGACCTCTGCGCGCTTCATGGCCTCGCCAAATTCCCAGGCCAGAACCCGCTTCATGGCTAAGGCGGTGGACTCTTCCAAACGGCCTTGTTGTTTGAGGAAGTCTTCAAAATCACTGCCAATGCGCGATTTCTTTTTGTTGGCAAGAGGTTGTTTTTTTTCGATGAGCTTGAGTTGGGTTGAGTTACGCATGTTCATTCTCCAGAAGTACGAAGATCAGTCAAACGACGCTTGGCAGTGGCAAGATCAGGGGCCGGGATTTTTGGTGTTTTCTTGATGAACCCGTGTAACAAGACGGCGTGAGATTTCTCAATCGTGAACAACACACG
>JAYVSR010000123.1:0-5002 GCA_043775155.1 Burkholderiales bacterium
ACCCAGCCCGAAAAATCACCGGCCAGCGCGGCCAAGCCGGCAGCCGCCAAACCTGCCGCGCCGAAACCGCAATCGACGGTGGAATACTCCAAAGCGCCGGTGCAAGTGGCGAGCGCCCCGGTGGCGTTGGCCAAGTGCATCGATTGCGGCGTGATCGAATCGACGCGCGAAGTCGATACCAAAGGCGAAGGCAGCGGCATCGGCGCAGTCGGTGGCGCGGTGGTCGGTGGCGTGCTCGGCCACCAGGTTGGCGGTGGCCGCGGCAAGGATGTTGCGACCGTGATCGGCGCAGTCGGCGGCGTGGTGGCCGGCAACGAAATCGAAAAACGGATGAAGACCACCAAAAGCTATGACGTCACCGTGCGCCTCGAAGACGGCTCATCGCGCGTGTTCCATGAGGCCAACCTGCCTTCGTGGCGCAATGGCGACCGCGTAAAGATTGTCGACGGCACGATCCGTTCAAACTGATCTGGCGGGGGACAACGTGAAAACAGCCTTTGCCATTTTCGACACTGCACCCGGCCGGGCACGCGGGCGCCTCGCCGGCTGCCTGCTCGCCCTCAGTCTCGGGCCGGTGGGCCTGCTTCTGGTTAGCGCGGGAGCCACGGCGGCCGACAGCCCGGCGGCTGATTCCGCTAGGGCGCGCCATGTGAAAGAACGCGCAGCCTGCTTCTCCGGCGCATCCAATCAGGAGCGCGCAGTCTGCCTGGAGGAAGCCAGTGCGGCCCTGCAAGCAGCGCGGCGCGGTGGCCTTGACGACAGCACCCCCAGCGGGCAGGCGCAGAACAATCTGAGCCGCTGCGATGCATTACCGGCGGGCGACCGCGCAGACTGCATCCGCCGCATGCGCGGTGAAGGCGTCACGTCAGGCAGCGCCGTCGATGGCGGTATCTACCGGGAAATCAGCAGCCCAATCTCTCCGCAACCGGTCAAATAAATTTTCCACGCCAAGGCCCTGCGGACGGCGTACCCAGAATAATCGTCTTTCAACACGCTAACGCGCAATCTGGAGCAAATGCACATGAACCCCCGTCCCTATTTTTCCTTCGCCTTCGGCTTGACCGTGCTGATCGGCGGCTGTGGCCGCCAGGAGCCGGCCCCGCCGGCGGCGACCGCGCCCCCGCCGACTACCGTGGGAATGCAAATCGACGACACCGTGGTGACGGCAAAAGTGAAATCCGCACTGGTCGCCGATCCGGACATCAAAGGCTTCGACATCAAGGTGGAAACCCGCAAAGGCGTGGCACAACTTAGTGGCTTTGTCGACAATCCAGCGCAGATTGATCGTGTGATCGCTGCGGCGCGCATGGTGGAAGGCGTCAAGAGCGTCGAGAACGGCATGACGCTCAAGGACGGCAAGACCACGGTCGGCAACAAGGTCGATGACGGCATCGTCACCGCCAGGGTCAAGACCGTATTGCTGGCAGACCCCGGTGTGAAAAGCCTAGATGTGGCCGTGGTGACGCGCAAGGGCGAGGTTCAACTGAGCGGCTTTGTCAACAGCCAGATGCAAATGGACCGCGCGGTCGAACTAGCCCGCGCTGTTGATGGCGTGCAGCGGGTTACCAATGAAATGAGCATCAAAAAATAGTGCCCAGCGTATGCCAAAAAATGCAAAATCGGAGAACAAGACAGTGGCCACGGTACCTGCGGCTACCGTCTTGAACCAGACGCTCAAACAGAGCGTGGAAGTCAAAGACAAAGTCGAGGAGTGTGCGGTCGAGTTGTCGTCGGTGAATGCGGTGCTAAGCCAGAAAATTGCGGCGGGCGCAGCATCCCACGTCGTCGAGCGCGCGCTCGCCCGGACTGAGAACGTCGAAGCCAAGGTGAATGAATGCGTGGAAGATCTGGGGGTAGTGAATAACGCGCTGAAAGAAGAAATTGGTGAACGCAACCATCTGGAGCTGGAACTGGTAAAGAGCAACGCCGCGTTGTCGGCCAGCCGGGTTCGCGAAAAGGCTTCGCGGCATTCGGCGCTGCATGACGCCGTAACTGGTCTGCCCAATCTGGCGCTGTTCAACGACCGATTGAGCCACGCATTGGAGCAGGCGCGCCGCCATACGTGGCGGCTTGCAGTCATGTTTATCGATCTCGATAAATTTAAATCCATCAATGACACCCATGGACACGACGCCGGCGATCAAGTATTACAACTGGTGGCGCAGCGTTTGGAGGCAGTGGTCCGCAGCGGTGACACGGTCAGTCGGCGGAGTGGCGATGAATTTCTGTTTCTGATGTTAGAGGCAAAAGATGACGCCAATGCCGAAGCGCTTGCGTTGAAGATCATCGATCACATTGCGCAACCGTGCGAGATTGGCGGCGTGACGATCAGTGTGCGCCCAAGTATTGGGGTTGCAATCTACCCCGAGGATGGCCAATCGGCGCCGGAGTTGCTCAAAAACGCCGACACGGCAATGTACGCCGCCAAAGGTAAAAAAAGCGGCGCCTCGCTTTACCGCAATATTGTCGTTGCGTAAATGCGGCACGCCTCGTCACCCAATCCGGCCCGGCGCCAACTTTGAGGCGCGCTCAAGCCCTACCGCTTTCGTTGCGCGCCAAACATGCACGCACACGTGCCGCCAGCTGAGGAATCGTAAATGGCTTGGTGAGGTAGTCGGTTGCGCCCAGATCAAAACCGGCGCGCGTGGTCGCTTCGTCATCCATGGCGGTCAATATCACCACCGGTAACGTCGCGGTAGCCGGACGGTTGCGCAATATCTTGAGTACTTCCAGACCGCCCTGAATTGGCATCAGCAAGTCGAGCACGATCAAGTCAGGCGATTCCTTTTCGATCAGCGCCAGCGCTTCTGCGCCACTGGCCGCTTCGAGCACGACGTGACCATCCTGCCGCAACGATTTATTTGCGAGCGCACGAATATCCGGGTCGTCGTCGACCACCAGGATGCAGCTAGCGCGCACCAGGTTGTGATCTACCTGCGGAACTGCGGCGCTGCCGGCCAGATGCGCAGCACCGTGCGGTTTAACCTGTAGCTCCAATCCTTCGTACGCACAGCAAATCTGCATGCCGTAGCCGTGCTCCGTGGCATAGCGACGCGCCCGCTTTTCTATATCCTCGACAAAGGCATCGTCGTGGTTCGGGTCGTGATGGGTGAGCGCCAATTGATGCACGTCCGCTGCGGCCGCCATTTCAACCGCGTACTCGTAGGTGCTGTGACCCCAGTTTTTTTTGGCGGGATACTCTTCCGGCGTGTACTGGGCGTCATGGGCCACCAGGCCAGCCCCCTGCATGAATCGTGCGTGGCGGCGATCTCCCTCGTGCGCGATAGCATCCGCGTGTTTGTGCGCCGGACTGTCGCGCCACAGCGTTTCCGAGAACGGTTCGTGGTCACACAGATATGCGGCTGACGCACCGTCCGCCTCAATCCGGTAACCCAGGGTCATGGCCGGATGATTAAGATACTGCGCGATGATTCTTGCGCCATCAAACTCGTGAATCCCCTCTCCAAGTTCGCGGAACGTGATCGACGCCGGCAGTTGGTCGAGTTCGACCGGAAAATAGGTGAATTCCATCTGGCCCGAGAGAACTTCACGCAAGGAGCCGCCGCTGCCTTCCGGCCCGCAGACGGTAATTTTGTTGCCGGGCACGAACAGTGGCGCGAAAAAGGGAAAGCCCTGAATATGGTCCCAGTGGGTGTGGCTTATCAAGATGGTTATCGTGACCGGTTTAGTCGCCTGCGCCATCAGTGCCGCCCCGAGCGCACGCGCGCCGGTTCCACAGTCAAAGATAAAGCAATTGCCATTGTTCGTCGTCACTTCAACGCACGAGGTGTTGCCGCCAAAGTGAACAGTGCCAGGGCCAGGCGTCGCGACAGAACCGCGGGTGCCCCAAAAACGTACTCGCATCGCTTTACTCCTTTAGTGGCAGTTCGTACTCGACATGAAGGCGGTCCAGATAGCGCACCAGGTCAGCGGCGAGCACACGAATTTGCTCTGACTCGCAGCACCCGGCAGCTTGCTCCAGTGATGCGCCAATCGCGGTAATCCGGTCAAAACCATAGCCGGCCCCGGTGCCTTTCATGTTGTGGCCCAGAACGCGAATGCTGTCGTAGTCGGCTGCGGCGAGCGCAACCGCAATCGCATCGACATCGCGGCGCCGGTTCGCGAGGTAAACGGGGATCAATTCTGCGACATTGGCACTCACTCGCACCCGCTCACCGGTGTGCTCCTCGATCGCCCGCAATAGTGTCGCCTTGCCGATCGGTTTGGTGAGATGCGCCGTGCAGCCGGCTTCGCTGCTTTTGCGGACGTCGCCGGGAAGCGCGTGCGCGGTCAACGCCAGAATCGGGATCGGCCTCGATTGATGGAGTGCTTCCGTCTGGCGAATTTTCCGGGTGGCGGCATAACCGTCCATCACCGGCATCTGCACATCCATCAGAATGATGTCGTAGCTGCCGGTGGAGAATTTCAAAAATGCTGCCTCACCGTTGTTAGCCACGTCGATGCTGCAACCACTGGCTTGCAGATAGGCCTTGATCAGCAGCACGTTGTCGGAAGAGTCTTCCGCCAGCAGAATGCGCAGTCCTCGAGCGCCGGCCAGATCCTCGCCGGCTGGTGCGGCAGGCTGCTCCGCCGGTCGAACTGCCCCGGTGCGCGCCTCCTGTATTGCCTCGAGCAACTCAGCTTGCTTGACCGGCTTGACCAGATAAGCCGCCACCCCAAGTGCGCGGCCGCGCGCGACATCGCCGGCCCGGTTGTCCGAACCGAGCATGAGAATGGTGGTGCCGGCAATGGCGGGGTGTTTGAATATCTGTTCAGCGACGTCAAAGCCGTCCACGCCAGGCATGTTGCGATCCACCAGCACCAGCCCAAACGGACTATCCTCGAGCTCCGCCTGCCGCAGCACGATGAGCCCGCGCGCGCCGCCATCCGCTTCTGTCACGAGCGCCCCACACCGCGAGAGCATCTCCCGCAGAATCAGACGGTTGGTCGCGTTGTCGTCGATGATCAGCGTCTTCACCCCCTGGAGACCCATCGGTTCGGA
>JAYVSR010000124.1:0-8978 GCA_043775155.1 Burkholderiales bacterium
AGACCAACACGATGTTGAAGAACGAGGTGATGGCGACCGATTCGCCATAGCGCAGGTTGCTGGTGATGGCGAGCTTGGTCCATTGATCGGCGATCACCAACACCAGGGCGACGGCGCTGGCAATGAGGAGGGCGTGGCGGCCTGCATGCGGGCGTGATGCGGTCGGCATCACTGGGGATGTGGCGCTATCGCTCACGCTGCCGCTCGCCTCGCCGACCGTGGTGCTTTTCACGCCGCCGTTCATGCCGCCACTCATGCAAAGGCGCGCGGCTCGCCCGCGCCAAACAGATTGGAGACGCAACGCCCGCACAGCGTCGGATGTTCCGCATGCGACCCCACTTCTTCGCGGTAGTGCCAGCAGCGCTCGCACTTGGTGTGGGCGCTGGCGTTGGCGGTGATCTCCAGCGCTTCGCCGGTGCCTGCCGATACTTTGGCTTGTGAAGTGATCATCACAAAGCGCAGATCGTCATCGAGAGATTGCAGCAGCTTCAAGGTCTCGCCACTCGCGCGCAACGCGACCTCGGCTTGCAGCGACGAGCCAATGGTCTTGGCTTCGCGCATGCTTTCGAGTTTCTTGAATACCTCGGCACGCACTGCCCGCAGGCTGGTCCATTTCGCCGTCAGCGCATCGGCATCCGCAATGGCCGGCATCGCGTGGTAGAGATGCGCGAACACGCTGCCCTGGTTGGGGCTGACGATGCTCCACGCTTCCTCAGCGGTGAACGAGAGCACCGGCGCCATCAAGCGCAGCAGCGATTGCGTGATGTGCCAGAGCGCAGTCTGCGCGGCGCGGCGCGGGGCCGAGTCCACCTTCGTTGTGTAGAGCCGGTCTTTGAGAATGTCGAGGTAGAAGCCGCCCAAGTCTTCCGAGCAGAAGGTTTGCAGCTTGGCGACTGCCGGGTGGAATTCATATTTCTCGTAGTCGGCCAGCACCGCGGTTTGCATGGAGGCCGTCATCGCCAGCGCGTAGCGATCAATCTCCAGCAGTTGATCGAGCGGTACAGCGTGTTGGGCGTGCTCGAAGTCCGACGTGTTGGCGAGCAAAAACCGCAGGGTATTGCGGATGCGGCGATAGCTCTCGACTACGCGCTTCAAAATTTCATCCGAGATCGACAGCTCGCCCGAGTAATCGGTGGCCGCGACCCAGAGGCGCAAGGCTTCGGCGCCGAGCGCGTCGCTGACCTTTTGCGGCGCGATGACGTTGCCCTTGGACTTGGACATTTTTTCGCCCTTGCCATCGACGACGAAACCGTGCGTGAGCAGGCTCTTGTACGGCGCCTGGCCGTTGATCATCGACGACACGAGGAGCGAAGAATGGAACCAGCCGCGATGCTGATCGCTGCCTTCAAGGTACATGTCGGCTTGTTCGTCGCTGCGCGAGAGTAAAGGGTGCGAGCCGCGCAACACAGTTTGAAACGTCGAGCCGGAATCAAACCAGACGTCGAGGGTGTCCTTGATTTTTTCGTAATGCGCGGTAGAGAATTCACCGACGGAACCGATCAAGTCTTCGGGCGTGACGGTCTGCCAGGCTTCGATGCCGTTCGCCTCGACCAGCTTGGCGATCTGCTCCAGCAGCGCGGGGGTTTGCGGATGCAGCGCGCCGGTTTCTTTGTGGACGAAGAACGGCATCGGTACGCCCCACTGGCGCTGGCGCGAAAGCGTCCAGTCGGGCCGGTTGGCGATCATGTTGTAGAGGCGCTGCTTGCCCCAGGCGGGGAAGAACTGCGTCGCTTCAACTGCGCGTAGCGCCGTGGCGCGCAAGGCCTCGGCGGGTTTCACGCCGCTGATGCCAGTGGCTTCGTCCATCGCCGCGAACCACTGCGTGCTGGCGCGATAGATGATCGGCGTTTTGTGGCGCCAGCAATGCATGTAGCTGTGGCCGTAGGTCTCGCTCTTGAGCAAAGTGCCGGCTTCACGCAGCTTCTCGACGATCAGCGGGTTGGCGTCCCAGATCGACAGGCCGCCGAAGAACGGCAAGGTTTCGGCGTATTGACCGTCGGCCATCACGGGCGTGAGGATGGCGTTGTCTTGCATGCCGTGCGCTTTGCATGAGTTGAAGTCTTCGACGCCATAGGCCGGCGCCGAGTGGACGATGCCGGTGCCGGTGTCGAGCGTGACGTAATCGCCGAGATACACGGGTGACAAGCGGTCGTAACCTTGGTCGGTGGCGGCGAGCGGATGCTTGAATTTGATCTGCGCAAGTTTCTCGCCTTTGGTGGTGGCGATGACGTTGCCGGTGAGGCCCCATCGCTGGAGATTGGCTTCCACCAACGTTCTTGCGAGGATCAACAAGCCATTTGGCGTGTCAACGAGTGCGTAGTCAAACTCGGGATGCAGGTTCAGCGCCTGGTTGGAAGGAATCGTCCACGGCGTTGTGGTCCAGATGACGATGAAGCCGGTCTGCTTGGGCAACGCGCTCAAACCAAACGCAGCGGCGAGCTTGTCCGGCTCAGCAAACGGAAACGCAACATCAATCGCAAAGTCTTTTTTGTCCGCGTACTCAACCTCGGCTTCGGCCAGTGCCGAGCGGCAATCGAAGCACCAGTTCACTGGTTTCAAGCCGCGATAGACGTAGCCCTTCTCAAGAATTTTTCCGAGCACGCGAATCTCATCGGCCTCGTTGCGCGTCGCCATCGTCTGGTACGGATCGTTCCAGTCACCCAGCACACCCAGGCGCTCAAAATCTTTTTTCTGCCGTTCAATCTGCTCCGCAGCGTAGGCGCGGCACAGGCTCTGGGTTTTTTCGACAGGTAAATTTTTGCCGTGCTTCTTCTCGATCTCGCGCTCGATCGGCATGCCGTGACAATCCCAGCCCGGCACATAGATCGCGTCAAAGCCCGCCATGTTGCGGCTCTTGACGATGATGTCTTTCAAAATTTTGTTGACCGCATGGCCGATGTGAATGTCGCCGTTTGCATACGGCGGGCCGTCGTGCAAGATGAACTGCGGCCGGCCTTTGGACGCTGCACGAATCTTTTGGTAAATCTGTTTCTCCTGCCATTCCTTCACCCACAGCGGCTCGCGGCGCGCGAGATCGCCGCGCATCGGGAACGGCGTGTCGGGGAGATTGACCGGGTATTTGCTGGGCGTTTTATTCGGATTTGCCATGATGCGCTTGCTGCTTTCTGATTACTTGGTGATGGTTTGTGTGGTGGCCGCAGTGGTTGCCAACGGGGTTGCCAACGTGGTGGCCAAAAACTGCCGCGCGTCCTGCGCGTCCTGTTCGATCTGCCGCTTGAGCGTATCGAGGTCTTTATACTTTTCTTCGTCGCGGATTTTTTTCAGGAAATCGACGCGAATGTGTTTGCCGTAAATGTCGGCGGAGAAGTCGAAGAGAAATACTTCGAGGCGCATCTCGCCGCTGTCGGTCACGGTCGGGCGTATGCCCATTGAGGCCACGCCGTCGAGCTGCGTGGCACCGCTCACGTCGCGAGTTTGATTAGCACTGCCGGTGCGGCCGGCCGCATCAATCCCGCTCACCCGCACCGCGTAAATGCCGGTGAGCGGCGGGCGGTTGTGGCGCATCTGCACATTGGCGGTGGGAAAGCCCAGCGTGCGCCCGAGTTTGTCGCCATGCATCACGCGACCGCTGATCGAGTAGGGGCGGCCCTGCAAGGCGGCGGCGCGCTCGACATCGCCAGCGGACAACACCTCGCGCAGCGCGGAGCTGGAGACGCGAAATTCGTGGCCGCGGGCGTCCTTCTGCGTTACGTCCGGCAGCGCATGCACCTCGAACCCGAGGCGTTTGCCCGCCGTGCGCAGGTACTCAAAATCGCCGCTGCGTTTCGCGCCGAATCGAAAATCCTCACCGATCATTACCCAGCGCGCGTTCAGGCCGCGCACCAGCACGCGCTCGATAAAGTCGTCAGCCGAGAGCGAGGCGAAGCTGCGGTTGAAATGGCAAATCTGCGCGCGCCGGATGCCATGCGCACCGAGCAATTCGATTTTTTCGCGCAGTGAAGTCAGGCGCGTGGGCGCTGCGTGCGGCGCAAAAAACTCGCGCGGATGCGGCTCGAATGTGACCACTGCCGGCGTGCAATTGCGCTCCGCTGCCGCGCGGCACACCGCACCGAGAATCGCTTGATGCCCCAGATGCACGCCATCAAAATTACCGATGGTCAGCGCATGGGCTTCGGCGGAAGGGGAGCGCGGCAGACCGCGGTGGACGAGCATGTTTGACAGGGAAATCGGGGAGAACGCGAAGGGAAGGCGTCGAAAAATGCAGTGAAAATTGCGCTGGAGAAATCGCCGCGCAAAACATTGAATTATAGCGGCTCACATAGGGAAAACTGGGGTGATGCAAGAGCGCAACGGTACAATGCGTCCGATGAAACACGTTGATCCATCACTGTGAAAATCGCTGTGAAAAACGCAGCAAAAAAACTCGTTGTCCTGATCTCCGGACGCGGCAGCAACATGGAAGCCCTGCTGGCCGCCAAGGACGCTGGCGAGCTGAACGCCGATGTCGCGGCAGTGATCAGCAACCGCGCGGACGCCAAGGGCCTCGACACCGCGCGCGCGCGACGCATCCCCGCGCTGGCCTTGCCGCATCGTGACTACGCCTCGCGCGAGGCCTTCGATGCGGCGTTGATGCAGGTGATCGACGTTCACGCGCCTGAACTCGTCGTGCTGGCCGGCTTCATGCGCATCCTCACGCCCGCCTTTGTGCAGCACTACGCTGGCCGCTTGATCAACATTCACCCATCGCTGTTGCCGTCCTTTCCCGGTCTCGACACCCACGCACGCGCTCTCGCGGCGGGCTGCAAAGTGCATGGTGCGACGGTGCATTTCGTCACACCTCAGCTTGACCACGGGCCAATCGTGATTCAGGCGGCAGTGCCGGTGCAGGCCGGTGACGATGAAGCGAGCCTCGCAGCGCGCGTGCTGAAACAAGAGCACGTGATCTACCCGCGCGCGGTGCGCTGGTTCTGCGACGGGCGGCTCACGATTGCCGACGGCATCGTACGCGTCGCGCCAGAAATAAATTCAGCCGCAAATTCAACGTCAAATTCAAATTCAACTTCACTCAACCCAAGCAGCGCCTCAAGCGCCTCGCAACTCGTATTTCAGGACGCCTGATGCAAATCTCCCGCATTACTGTTTTCATTCTCGAACACGCGTCGCGTGCGGTGGCTGCGGTGCTGCCGGGCGATCTCGCCGCTGACAAAGCGCTGTCCGAATATTTTCGCGCCAACCCCAAGGTCGGCGCTTACGAGCGCGGCGTCGCTGCCGAGACCGCGTATGCGGTGATCCGCAACCGCCGCTCCTTGGGTGCAATGGCGGGCGAAATGCCCGGCGCGCGCACGCCGCGCTCGCTCGCGCTCGCCGCGCTGGCGCGTTTCTCCGGTCTCAACACGCGGCAGTTCGAAGCGATTTTGAAGCCGTCCGAAATGGACTTGATCGCGCGCGTCAAAGCGGCACAGGCGGACGACTTGCCCGCCGCCGTACGTCTCGATTTACCCGATTGGCTGTGCGAGCGGCTGATCGCCGAGCAAGGTGACGCCGAGGCGACGGCGCTCGCGCTCGCCTGCAAAGAACCGGCACCGCTCGACTTGCGGGTGAACACCCTCAAGGCCACCCGCGAAGAGGTGCTGGCACAGTTGCATGCCGCCGGTTTGCAGGCCGAGCCGACGCCGTACTCGCCTAACGGTTTACGTCTCACTACCAAACCCGCGCTGACGAAAAACCAGTTATTCATCGACGGCAAGATCGAAGTGCAGGACGAAGGCAGCCAGTTGCTCAGCATCCTGGTTGGCCCGAAGCGCGGCGAGATGGTGGCGGATTTTTGCGCGGGTGCGGGCGGCAAGACCCTAGCGCTCGGTGCGTTGATGCGCTCGACCGGGCGGCTCTATGCGTTCGATGTTTCCGAGGGGCGGTTAAAAAAATTCTCGCCGCGCTTGAAGCGCAGCGGGCTATCGAACGTGCATGCCGTGCGCATCGCGAACGAGAACGATCTGAAGATCAAACGCCTGGCCGGCAAAATGGATCGCGTGCTGGTCGATGCGCCGTGCAGCGGGCTTGGCACCTTGCGCCGCAACCCCGAGATCAAGTGGCGGCAGTTGCCTGAGCACATCGACGAGTTGGCGGTGAAGCAGAGCAACATCCTCGCGGGCGCGGCGCGCATGGTCAAGCCGGGCGGGCGGCTGGTGTATGCAACGTGCAGCGTGCTCAAGGCGGAGAACGAGGCGATTGCACAGGCATTTTTGGCCGCGCATGATGACTTCACGCTGGTGCGGGC
Source organism: Burkholderiales bacterium (assembly GCA_043775155.1). Taxonomy (GTDB): domain Bacteria; phylum Pseudomonadota; class Gammaproteobacteria; order Burkholderiales; family JAEUOS01; genus CANJDH01. The sequence continues at coordinate 6,239 of JAYVSR010000124.1, forward strand.
CGATGCGTTGTTGAAGCAGGCGGGGATTGAGATTTCTGACGCGGGTGGCGAGTTCTTGGTGTTGCGGCCACAGCGCCATGGCACTGATGGATTTTTCGCGGCGGTGATGGAGCGCAAGGCGGCGGCGAAGCCTGCGGAGAAGCTGGCGGCGAAGTCGGCTGGCGATGAAGCGGTCGTCGCTGAGACAAAGGCGGCGAAGAAGGCGGGCAAACAGGCAAAAGCGGCAAGGGAGCCGAAAGCGTCAGCGGAGCCGACCGAGTGAAACCAGTTTCGCACTATGCCATCGGCCTGGGAGCCGCATGGATACTCGTTCTTGGGCCCGCGATGGCGCAGAACGCGCATCCACCAACGGTTTCCGGGCAGGGTGCAGCAGTCCATACACCAGGCAGTGGCACCTCCGGCGAAGCGCGCGTCTACTTCACCCCGTGGGACGACGCCGAGGGCGCGATCATGCGCGCGATTCGCGCGGCGCAGCGTGAGGTGCTGGTGCAGGCGTACAGCTTTACGAGCGGCGCGATTGCTGGTGAATTGATCGCGGCGAAACGGCGCGGCATCGACGTGCGCGTGACGGCGGACGTGAACGAGACCGAACGCATCCCGACCTCACGCATCCCCGATCTCGCCCGCGCTGGCATTCCGGTTTGGATCGAGACGCGCTATGCAGCCGCCCACAACAAGACGATGGTGATTGACGCCGGCACCGCCACGCCGGTGGTGATTACCGGTTCGTACAATTGGACCGTCGCGGCGCAAAAGCGCAACTCGGAGAATGTGTTGATCATCAGTGGCGCGGCGGACCTCGCGCGCTCGTACAAGGCAAACTGGGAGCGCCAGCGCGCCGAGGCGCAGGACTATCGGCCGAAGTGATGGTGACGCGGTGAATGCAGACGGCGACTACAAGCGGCGATCACAAGCGGCGATCACAAGCGGCGACCACAAAACAAGCCGGTGAAAACATGACCCGAAAAACATGAAACCCGATCCGCAACTAATGCGCTTCGCCCACGCGCTGTGGGCCGACCTGCACGACGCCAACGTGATCTGGCAGTTGGCGACGCTGGCCGTGTGCCTCGGCCTTGGCTATTGGCTGGCGCGCGTGTTGCGCCCGCATTTGTCCGAACGGGTGCAGGCGCATCAGGACGATCTGACGCGCCGGGGCGCGTCATTTGCGCAGCATATGCATCTGGTCGGCGGTGGTTTTAACCGCATTCTGTATCCGGTGTTGGCGCTGATTTTTGTGCTGATCGGGCGCGCCGTGCTGGAGCACTTTCATCATGTCAACGTGCTCAATCTGGCGGTGCCGCTGCTCACCGCGTTCGCCGCGATTCGCGCGTTGGTGTATTTGCTGCGCCACGTGTTTTCACCTTCCGGCGCGCTGGCGGCGGGCGAGCGCTGGCTGGCGATTGCCGTCTGGCTCGGCGTGGTGCTGCATTTCACTGGCCTCGCACCCGAGATCATCGGCTCGCTGGAGCGGATTGCGTTTCACGTCGGTAAACAGCGCATTTCGTTGTGGCTGATCGGTCAGGCAGCGCTGTCGGTGTCGTTCACGCTGCTGGTGTCGTTTTGGCTCGCGGCGGTGATTGAAGGGCGCTTGATGAGCGCCGCATCGCTCGACCTGTCGTTGCGCGTGGTGCTCGGGCGCTTCGTCAAGGCCCTGCTGGTGCTCGCCGCCGTGCTCACCAGCCTCGGTTTGGTCGGCATTGATCTCACGGTACTGTCAGTGTTCGGTGGTGCGCTCGGGGTTGGCTTGGGCCTCGGCTTGCAGCGCATCGCGAGCAATTATTTGTCCGGCTTCATCATCCTGCTGGATCGCTCGATCCGCATCGGTGACATGATTACGGTCGATAAATACAGCGGCGCGGTGACCCACATCAACACGCGCTACACCGTGCTAAAGGCGCTCGATGGCACCGAGGCGATCGTGCCGAACGAGACCCTGGTCAATACACCGGTGCAGAATCTGTCGTTCACCACGCGTGAGAATCGCCTGGCGATTCAGATCACGGTGGCTTATGACAGCGATCTGGAGAAGGTGAAGGGCATCATGCTCGCCGCCGCCACCGCGCATCCGCGGATTCTGGATGAACCGGCGCCGGTGGTGTTTCTGACCAAATTTGGCGCTGATGGGTTGGAACTGGAGATGGGTTTTTGGATTCGCGATCCCGAGCACGGCAGCCTTAACGTGCGCTCGGAACTCAATTTCGCCATCTGGGGCGAGTTCAAGCTGCATGCCGTGTCGGTGCCGTTCCCGCAGCGCGAAATCCGCCTGATTGATGCGGTGAAGTAGGGTTTATTCAGAGGCGTATTTCGACGTGCTTTCGAGGCGATTGAGCGATGTCAATAGCACGCAAATGAGCCACCCAATTTCACCTTTGCGCCACCGCTTTTCGCGTAAAATGCGCCACGCTCCGGATCCGGCTTTTGCCTTTCTGCTACTCAAACAATTTCTCCGGCGCTCTCCTTGGAGGGAGACATGACCTTTTTTTCCGGCGTCTTTGATTTGACGTTTTGGCAGTGGGTGATTGCGGCGTTGATCGCGACCCACATCACCATCGTTGGTGTCACCGTGTTTTTGCATCGCTGCCAGGCGCATCGGGCGTTGGAATTGGGGCCGATCCCGAGTCATTTTTTCCGTTTCTGGCTCTGGCTCTCTACCGGCATGATCACCAAGGAGTGGGCGGCGATTCATCGCAAGCACCACGCCAAATGCGAGACGGTTGAAGACCCGCATAGCCCGCAG
>JAYVSR010000125.1:0-17141 GCA_043775155.1 Burkholderiales bacterium
CTCAAGGCAGGGCAGCCGATTGTGTTGCGTAACCCGGGCGCGACGCGCCCGTGGCAGCATGTGCTGGAGCCGCTGTCGGGCTATTTGTTGTTGGGTGCGCGTCTCTATGGGGTACCGGCAGATTTTGGTGGCGCGTGGAATTTTGGCCCCGCGGCAGGTGATGTGCGGACGGTGCGCGATGTCGCCGAGCGCATCGTGAAGCAGTTTGGCAAGGGTCGCATCGAAGTAGAGCAATTGGCTGGCGCACAGCATGAAGCGCGTTTGCTGCAACTCAATTGCGATAAAGCTTTGCAACTGCTGGGCTGGCGGCCGAATTGGGATTTTGCGACGACGGTGGACGCGACAGCGCATTGGTATCGTGAAATATTGGCAGGTGCGGATGCCGTGGTGGTCACGCGCCGGCAGTTGGGTGAATATTTCCCGCAGTTGCGCGTCGCCGAATAACCTGCGAGAGAATGAAGGCGCACTTCGACAGCCCTTGGAAACCGTTGGGCACCAAGGGTTCTGGCGTATCAGTGCGGCAAGATCGTTGTGTACCAACGGTTTTCGCGGTGGCACTTGTATCAAATAATGAAACACCGATGAGGTAAATATGATTGCGGGCGTCACCATTACTCCGTTGAAACAAATCACCGACGAGCGCGGCAAAGTGATGCACATGCTGCGTTCGGACTCGCCGGCGTTTCGGGCTTTCGGCGAGATCTATTTTTCTACCGTGCATCCTGGCGCGATCAAGGGCTGGCACGTCCACAAGAAGATGATCCTCAACTACGCCGTACCGAGTGGCCAGATCAAGTTCGTTCTGTTTGATGATCGCGCCGATAGCGCCACGCGCGGCGAGGTGCAGGAAATTTTTATGGGGCCGGATAATTATTGTTTGGTGACGGTGCCGCCGTTTGTCTGGAACGGTTTTAAAGGCATCGGTACGGATACTGCGATTGTCGCCAACTGCGCATCGATTCCGCATGACCCAGGCGAGATCGAGCGCAAGGATCCATTCGATCCATCGATTCCTTACGACTGGGCGTTGAAGCACCGGTGAGTCAGCGCATCCTGATCACTGGCGCTTACGGCTACGTCGGCGGGCGGGTGGCGCAAGCGCTGGCGGCGGGTGGCGCAGCGGTGAGCCTGGGCACGCGACAGCCGCACGCAACAGCACCCGCTTGGTTGCCGCACGCCAAGGCCGTATCCATGGATTGGCGTACAACTGCGTCATTACAGGTTGCCTGCACTGGCATTGATGCAATCGTGCATCTGGCGGCGATGAACGAAGTGGATGCCGCGCGCGACGCGCAAGGTGCGCTCGACGTCAACGGCATGTGGTCGTTGCGTCTGCTCGAAGCAGCACAGGCGGCGGGTGTGCGGCGCTTTGTCTATCTGTCTACCGCGCATGTCTATGGTGCCCCGCTGGCTGGCACGATTGACGAGTCGCGGGTGCCGCGTCCGCGCCATCCGTATGCAGTGACCCATAAAGTGACGGAAGATTTTGTGCTGGCGGCGCACGACAGTGGCAAGGTGGAAGGCGTCGTGCTGCGTCTGTCAAACGGTTTCGGCGCACCGGCGCATCCCGCTGTTGACCGCTGGACCTTGCTGGTCAATGATCTGTGCCGTCAGGCAGTAGCGACGCGCACGTTGGTGCTGCAAAGCGCTGGATTGCAGCAGCGGGATTTCATTACGCTCGAAGATGTGGCCGAGGCTATCTCGCATGTGCTAGCGCTGCCACTGGCGGACCTTGGAGATGGGTTGTTCAACCTTGGAGGTGATGCGTCCATGCCTGTGATTGACATGGTTGAATTGATTGCCGCGCGTTGTCAGGCGGCGCTGGGGTTTGCGCCGGTGATCGAACGGCCTGCGCCCAACACCGGCGAGACCGCGCCGACTCTGGCGTATTCGTCAGAAAAGCTCAAGCGCACTGGCTGGCACCCGGCACGACGCCATTCAATGGAAATCGATGCCACGCTAGCGTTGTGCGCGTCTGACGTGAGCAGGAACCCGGCGTGAGCGAATTCGAACGCATGGCGGCCAACCAGGCCAACTGGCAGACCGGCGCAGATTTGGCGTCACACACTTTGTTGGGCGAGCGCGCTGAGCGTACTGCACGCGCTTACATTGCGTTACTTGGGGATGTGGCGGGTGAGGGTTGCTTTTCAGGATCGTCAATCGATCTTGGTGCCGGGGCAGGCTATCTGGTTCGAGCGTTTCGCGCCGCAGGTGTGCTGATGGCAGCGTCAGAACATACCGAGGCCGGGGTGGCGTTGTTGTCACGAGAGAATCCTGATCTGCCGGTCCGGCAAGACAGTGTCGCCACCTTTCATGAGCCCGGGCGGCATAGTCTGTTGGTCGCGCGCGAGCTCTATCCGTTTACGCGCGTGAGTGCTTTCACAGAGCAACTGGCATCGGTAACGCGGCTAATTGATTCGCTCGAGAGTGGTGGTGCGCTGTTGTTGTCCGGGTCTGATGTAGCGGCACCTCATTGCCTCGATATGTATCTGTTGGCCTCTACGCTTGCCACGCACGCACAAGTAAAAACGGTGAGTGGCCCGTGGCTGGAGGCATTGCTGGTGCGCGGCGGGCCGCTGGCCGGCAGCACGCTTTGGCGACAGGCGGCGCACGCAGCGGTGGCACCTTACGCAGCATGGCGGCAGCGCTATCGTCGATGGGCCGCAATTCGCACGCTCGTGGTGGTGAAAAAATAAGCTTGGCAGGAGCACAAATGCCATCCGTCTCGGTGGTGATTCCGACCTACAACCACGCGCAGTTTCTCGGCGCCGCGCTCGCTTCAGTGCGTGCGCAGACGGTGCAGGATTGGGAGTGCATTATCGTCAACAATTTCTCGACTGACGACACCGAGCGCGTTGTAGCCAAGTTGAATGACACGCGCATCCGGCTGGTTAATTTTTCCAATCATGGCGCGATCGCCGCATCGCGCAACCATGGCGTCGCGCTGGCACAGAGCGCGTTTATCGCCTTTCTTGACTCCGACGATGCCTGGGAGCCTGGCAAGTTGCAAGCTTGCCTCGACAAGCTCGCCGACGGCTTCGATCTGGTGTGCCACGCCGAGATTTGGGTGTATGAGGACGGTGAGACTCGCGAAGTTGTCTACGGGCCGGAACGGCGAGCGACATTCGATAACCTGCTGTTTGAAGGCAATTGCATCTCGACCTCTGCGGTGGTGGTGCGGAGCGAGTGGCTCGCACGTGCCGGCGGGTTTGACGAGCGCGCAGAATTCATCACCGCTGAGGACTACCATCTCTGGCTCAAGCTCGCACAAGGCGGTGCGCGCATCGGATTTGTCGAGCAGATGCTGGGGCTGTACCGGATTCACGCAGCCAATCAGAGCCGTGTGGCACTACGCAATTTGCATGCGACGTACGCTGTGTTTGAGAGTCTGTTGAGTGAGTTGCCGATGACGCTCGGAGTGCGGATCAAAGCCCAGCGCCGCCGCGCGATCCTCGACTATAGCGGCGCGCGTGGCTTGATGGAAAGCGGAGAGCATCGCGCGGCTGTTGGGCTGTTCCTGCGCGCGATTGTGCGCTGGCCGTTTAGCCCGAAGTTCTACGCCGCCGCGTTGCTCAACGCCGCCGGGCGTACTTGGCGATGACGTACGCTGGCAGTAGCTTGCAGACCGCAGGCAGTCCATTGGATGCCGCGCCTGCGCTGCGCTATTTCAGCCTCGCGCGTCACGCGCTGGTGGCGGGTTTGAAAGCGCTCGGGGTTGGCAGCGGCGCGCGCGTGTTGTTGCCTGAGTACATTTGCCGCGATGTGCTAGCCGCGCTCCATGCCGCTGGCGCAGTGCCGGTCTACTACCCAGTCGATGCGCGCCTTGCACCAGCGTTGCCATCCGATGAGTGGCCGGTTGCAGCGGCGGTATTGATGGTGAACTATTTTGGCTTTGCGCAACAGGCGGCACCGTTCGAGCAGTATCGCGCGCGTACCGGTGCGTGGCTGATCGAAGACAATGCGCATGGCTTTCTCAGCCGCGACGTCAGCGGGCGCTGGCTCGGACGGCGCGGTGATGCCGGTATCTTCAGTCTGCGCAAAACGTTTTGGCTCGACAACGGCGCGGCACTCACGTTGGAGTCGGTACCTGCCGCGCTGCCGCCGCAACTGGACGAGACCGACACACCGGGCGCGGGCAAGATTCGCTTGCGCCGCGCCTTGCACACGCTGCCTGCGGGCCGCGCGATCGCGGCGCTCGCCGCGCGGACGTTGCGTGTCGTGCGAAAAGCGGCTTCTGCCAGAAGAGTGAGTTCTGGAGCGGTTCTTGGGGCGGTAGACGAAAGCGAAGCAGTGATCCCCAGCAGCGCTCCGCCATTTCGCGGGTTCGCGCGGATGCTGGCTGCGCAAGACTTTGCAGCCGAAGCTTCGCGCCGCCGCGCGCTCTACCTCAAACTGGAGCCGCGCGCCCGCGCGCTGGGGATGCTGCCGGTATTTGACGCTCTGCCCGACGAGACCGTGCCCTACGGCCTGCCGGTGTACTGCGATGATGCTTCGGCGCTTGCACGCTTGGCTGCTGCGGAGCACCTCGACTCGATTCAGTGGCCTGATCTGCCTGCCGCCGTGGCGGCGCAGGCGCCTTCGCATGCAACAGCGCATTACCGCCGTCTTCACTTGATCAATTTCCTATGACGGCGTGGCAGCAGATAGATCAACCCGAAGCGCTAGAGCATTGGGATGGCTGGCTGGCGCAGTTTGAGGACGCTTACATTTATCAGTCGACCGGTTGGGCCGCGTACAAGCAGCGTGCCGGGTGGGCAGTGTTGCGGCAAGTGGTGCCGGGTGATAACGGGTCGCCGCGCGCGATGGCGCAAGCATTTGTCAAACGGGTGCCGCTGCTCGGGTCGATGCTTTGGATTCCCGGTGGCCCGGTGTGGCGCGGCCCTCATCACGTGGAGGATCTGTCTGCGCTGGCGGCGCATTTGCAGCAGATGGTGCGGCCTTGGTACGTACGCCAGTTTCAGATGTCACGTCGTGAAACCGTGGGTGCAGCGCCGTGGTGGCGGCCAAGCACGCCCAATGGCAGCGGCACGAGTGTGCTCGTCGATGTTGTGGCGTCGCCGGAGGAGTGGATCGCACAGATTACGTCCAAGCACCGCTACACCGTGCGCCGGGCGATGCGCGAACCGGTTGAATGGCGGACTGGAAATGAGCCGGCGCAGCTGGCGGCGTTGGCGCAGCTTGCGGATGAGCTCAGTGATCGCAAACGCGGTACCGGGCAGGCGACTTCACCCGGCGAATTGCAGTCTCTATGCGCGGCGCTCGGGCAGAACGTGATCACGCTGGTGGGCTTTTTGGGCGGCAATCCGGTCGCCGGTTGTCAGGTATTGCGCTGGGGCGCGAGAGCAATCTATGCCACCGCTGCCACCAATCGGGCGGGCCGCGATATCAGCGCGGCTTATGCGATGATCGCTGAGTTGAGAGGCGTGTTGCGCGGCGCGGGCGTGACAGAGTTTGATTTTGGCGGCATCGATCCGGACAATCCTGCGGCGCGCGGTGTCGATCATTTCAAGCTCGGTTTCGGGGGGCGTACGATTGTTTATGACGGTGAATGGGATTGGGGATCTTCGCGCTTCACGCGCTGGCTCGGCAATGCCGCGATTGCGCTGCGCCGCCGGCGCGGGGCGCTGTAGCTGCTTCGATTGCGCCGCATGAGCGTCAAGAGCAAACTCGCGGAATCGATATTGGTGCCGCTGTGGAACTTGGGTGCAGGTGCGCGCGGGCGCAGGCAGGTGCTGCGCGTGCTGATGTACCACGCGATCGGATCGCCGGTGCCGGAGGACGTGCAGGGCCGCTACAACCTCAGTCCGCTGTCGTTTGAACGTCAGATGACAAGTCTCGCGCAAAGCGGGCTGCCGGTGGTTTCCATCCCAGGTGCAGCGCACGGCGTGGCGATCACCTTCGATGACGGCTACCGCGACAACCTGACTCACGCGCTGCCGGTGCTGGAGCGTCTCGGTTTGCCGTTCACGGTTTTTGTAGTTGCCGGTTTCGCGCGCAGTGGCAATCCGCTCTATTTGTCGGCCGCCGATCTGAAGGATCTGGCGGCGCATCCGTTGGTGACGATCGGTGCGCACGGTGATTCGCACCGCCGGTTGACTGAACTGAATGACGTCGATCTGGCGGCAGAACTCACGCGCGCAAAGGCCTGGCTGGAGGACGTAACGGCCAAGCCAGTCAACACGCTGTCGTATCCCCATGGCGCCGTCGACGCGCGCGTGCGTGCAGCGGTGGCGGCTGCTGGTTTTACGCTCGCCTGCACCAGCGAGTTCGGGGCCAACGACGCCGGCCGTGATGGGCTGGCGCTACGCCGGATCGATATCTGGAGCGCCGACGACGAAGCAGCGTTTCAGGCCAAGCTGGCCGGAGACTGGGACTGGATGCGCTTCTTCACGAGGTGCGGACTGTGAGTGGCTGTGGAAGCGGATCTGCGGGCAGTGAAGCGGCGGTGCCTGAAGCGGTGTTGCCAGTGGCACTGGTGATTCCGGTGAAAAACGAAGCGGCGACGTTGCCGGAATTGTTCGCTGCATTGGATCGCGCCCCGATTTGGCCGGCTGAAATCATTTTTACTGACGCGGGCTCAACGGACGGCACACAGGCGCTACTGCGCGCGTGGTGGTCGGCGCAGAAACGTGCGAACGTGCGGATGGAACTGATCGAGCGACCGGGTGCGTTTCCGGGTGGAGGCCGCAATGCGGGCATCGCAGCAGCAAGCGCCGAATGGATCGCATTTGTCGATGGCGGGATTCGCCCCGAACCGGATTTTCTGAGCCAATTGCACGCCTGCGCCAGCGCCGGCGGGCGCGGCCATGCCTTTGCCTGGTGCCGCTTTGATGCGGAGGGTGCGATCCCGCTTGCCGTCTGCGCGCTGACCAATGGAGTAGGCGGGCGGCGTACGGTGTTGCCGGCTGCGATGTTCCATCGCAGTGTGTTTGAGCGCATCGGCTATTTCCCCGAGCACCTGCGCGCGGCGGAAGATTTGCTCTGGCTGAAACGGTTCGAGGCGGCTTATTGCAATGGCGGTAGTGCGGAGAGCGAGGCCAAACCGGCCAGCGCCACCGGTGCCGGTACCGGCACTGGTCGCTTGGTCTGTGATGTTGCGCTGGTTCACTACGCGCATTACCCCGCCTCGTTGGCAGCGATTCTGAGCAAATGGTTTGCGTTCGAGAAAAGTTCAGTGGCCGCGGGCACAGGCGGTGCTGCGCGCGTGGTTTATCTCGGTGGTGTGCTGGTATGGCTGGCGATGGCGATTTACTTGCCCGGCACCGCATTGACCGCCTGCGCCGCCTACGCCGCAGTGCGCGGCGTATTCGATCCGGCTCGACGCAGTCGCAATTTGTTTTGGTGGAGGAGGGCGCCGGGCGCTTTCTGGCTAGCGCCGGTTTGTGCGCTCTGCATCGATGTGGGCAAGCTCGCAGGCGCAGTTGCGGGACTGGTCACGGGCCGACGGGCCGAAACGCCAGTGGGCAAGGTTGACTGAGCAGGGCGAAACCCGCTATCGCCCAACCGCTACGCTTCGACGATTTCGAAGCCATGCGTAATTGCCGCCGTCGAAGCCAGCATGGCGGTAGCCGAGCAATATTTTTCGTGACTGCGCTTGATCGCGTGCTCCACTAGTTGTGCACGCAAATCCTTGCCGCGCACGATGAAATGCAGGTGAATCTTGGTGAACACCTTGGGGTCTTTTTCGGCACGTTCTGACTCGAGTTGGACCTCACATCCGGTGACGGCCTGGCCGCTGTTTTTCAGAATCAGTACGACGTCGTAAGCGGTGCAGCCACCGGTACCGAGAAGAACCATTTCCATTGGCCGGGGCCCGAGATTGCGCCCACCGCCTTCGGGCGCGCCATCCATCACTACTGCATGTCCGCTACCGGTTTCGGCCATAAAAGCCATCCCTTCAGGCCCGACCCATTTGATGACGCTTTTCATTTTTTGCCTTGTGCATGTGCGCGAAGAGTTTGCATTCTAGCGTTTGCGCAGACTTTGTGAGCCGTTGGAGACTTTGATATTCAAGATTAATTGGTGCCAAAAAGTCCCTGAATTTAATTTGATGCAATGCCGCATTTTTGATAATGTAGAAGTAAGTATGTAGTTAATTGAGATCGGTGTAATTTTTGAAGTTTAAAAAATATATTTAATAACTAATTGAATTAAAATGATTATTTTTATTTATTCCGGGTCGAAGCATCGTTCAAGTCTTTCGTCGGATGAGTGTAAAAAATTTCTCTTGCAATGCACAAAATGTTCGGTTATAGTCAAGTCATTGCGTAAGTTGACGATGTGTTCTCCGTCTGACGCAGGCAAGTTTGTCTCCTCCACCCTCCTCCTTTGGTGGATTCAGCCCAAGCCCTACAAGGCTTGGGCTTTTTTTTACGTTGCGCGAATCGGGCCAAAAATCGGGCGAGTTCTCGTCATAATCGCACTAATGGTTGACGAGGCCTATAAAACAGCGATAAAATCTAAGGCTTTCCTGAAATAGTTAGCTCCGGGCAGGGCTGCGACCTTCGGTTCCTCGGCCCCCTTGGATACCTTCCGCAGTGCCAAGCTTTGGATGCATGCAAAGATCATGATGAAAACTTTTTCCGCCAAACCGCAGGATGTCAAACACGACTGGTTCGTGATTGACGCTGACAATCTGGTTCTCGGCCATGTCGCCACTGAAGTGGCGCGCCGCCTGCGCGGCAAGCACAAGCCCGAGTTCACCCCGCACGTCGACACCGGCGATTTCATCGTCGTCGTCAACGCAGGCAAGCTGCGCGTGACCGGTAACAAGGCGCTGGACAAAAAATACTATCGCCACTCGGGCTACCCGGGCGGCATTTACGAAACCAACTTTTCCAAAATGCAGGAGCGTGCTCCTGGCCGTGCGCTGGAAAAAGCAGTCAAGGGCATGCTGCCCAAAGGCCCGCTCGGTTACGCCATGATCAAAAAGCTCAAGGTTTATGCCGACGGCACCCATCCCCATGCAGCCCAGCAGCCGAAGGCGCTGGCAGTGGTGCATTGAGCCAACCTTCGGCTGACCCGACCCGCTGACCCAACCAAATTGAATGCGCGATAGAACGCGACCGTTAGAAAGCGACTGAGGACAATATGATCGACAACAAAAACTATGGCACGGGCCGTCGCAAGACTGCGGTCGCTCGTGTATTCATGAAGCCCGGCAAGGGTGACATCGTTGTCAACGGCAAGCCAGTTGACCATTTTTTCACCCGCGAAACCGGTCGCATGATCGTACGCCAGCCGCTTGAGTTGACCCAGCATCTGTCGACCTTCGATATCAAGGTCAACGTGCATGGCGGCGGCGAATCCGGCCAAGCCGGTGCGGTGCGTCATGGCATCACCCGCGCTCTGGTCGATTACGACGCCACCCTCAAGCCGACGCTGTCGAAAGCTGGTTTGGTGACCCGTGATGCGCGCGAAGTGGAGCGTAAAAAGGTTGGCTTCCGCAAGGCGCGCCGCCGTAAGCAGTTCTCCAAGCGCTAAGCGCACACCCTCTGTCAAAAGGCTGTCCTCGGGGGAACTGAGGGCAGCTTTTTGTTTTTTGGGCCAGTCAATTTGGGCCAGTCAATTTTCGAGCCGGGCAAACCGGCTAGTATCGAGCGTCACGGGAGCGGTGTCATGGTGAAGATCGGGATCGTTGGCGGTACGGGTTACACGGGCGTCGAACTCCTGCGCCTGCTTGCCCGTCACCCTCACGCCAAAGTGATGGCGATCACCTCGCGTAAAGAATCGGGCATGCCGGTGGCCGAGATGTTCCCGTCCTTGCGCCGCGTGGTTGACCTGAAATTCTCCACGCCCGAAGAGGCACCGCTCGCTGCCTGTGACGTTGTGTTTTTCGCGACGCCGCACGGCGTGGCGATGGAGATGGGGCCGACGCTGGTCAAGGCTGGCGTCAAGATTATCGACCTCGCGGCAGATTTCCGGTTGCAAGACACCGCCGTGTTTGAGCAGTGGTACAAAATGCCGCACACCGCCCAGGGCCTGTTGGCTGAGTCGGTATACGGGTTGCCCGAAGTGAATCGCGAGGCGATCAAAAAAGCACGGGTGATCGGGCTGCCCGGCTGTTACCCGACCTCGGTGCAATTGGGTTTCAAGCCGGCGCTGGAGCACGGCTTGATTGATCCAATGCACCTGATTGCCGACGCCAAATCCGGCGTGTCCGGCGCGGGACGCAAGGCCGAAGTCAGTCTGTTGTTGCCTGAAGCGGCCGACAATTTTAAGGCCTATAGCGTCAACGGCCACCGGCATCATCCGGAAATTTGTCAGGGTCTGGCGCGGGTAGCGGGCCAGCCGGTTGGCTTGGTGTTTACGCCGCACTTGACGCCAATGATCCGCGGCATCCACTCGACGCTCTACGCGCGCATCACCAAAGACGCTGACTTTCAGAAAATCTACGAAGACGCCTATCGCAACGAACCCTTCGTCGATGTGATGCCGCCAGGTTCAACGCCGGATACCCGCTCGGTGCGCGGAGCCAACACCTGCCGAATCGCGATCCACCGCCCGCAGGGTGGCGATACCTTGATGATTCTGTCGGTAATCGACAATTTGACCAAGGGTGCAGCCGGCCAGGCAGTCCAGGTGATGAACCTGATGTGCGGACTGGACGAAACCGCAGGATTAGAAGGCATCGGGCTAGTGCCGTAAGCGGGCGCAAACTTTTCGAGAGACTCGGGCGCGATTTATGTGGAATTTTCGCCGTTTCCGGTTTCTGCGCCGGCGCATGACCATCGCCGCGCCAAAGATGGCGGTGCGCACGCATATCCCTTGGTATTGGCGGGCTTTGTTCTGGATCGTCGTGCTGTCGGTATCGCTCGCATTTGGTTCCTGGATCTACGATGCAGGGCGTAAATTTGCTGGGTTTGACCGCAACGAAGTACATCAGGAACTGACCGATTTACGCGCCAGCGTGGCTCGGCTGAGTGCAGAAAATGCGCGCTTTCAGGCCGAAAGCAATGCGGCAGGAAGCAAACTGTCGATCGAGCAGACCACGCAAAAGCGGCTTGCCGATCAGGCGCGTACGCTCGAACTAGAAAACACCCGGCTCAAAGAAGACCTCGCCCTGTTCGAAGGGATGGTCGCGGCTGAGCGCAAAGAAGGCGCATTTGCGATCAACAGCTTCAAGGTGGATCTGGACAACGGCCGCTTGCGCTACCGCCTCCTGATCACCCGTGGCGCGCGCACCGGCAGCATCCTGGGCGGCGGGCAGGAACCCGAGTTTTCCGGGCGCATCGAGTTTCAAGTCACGCCGGAAACCGCCGCCGCCGGTGCGAATGACGGTGGTATGATTCGCCTCCCCGTGGCCGAAGAGGCGGGTGCCGACAGCTACAAAGTTAAATTCCGCTATTTCCAGCGTCTGGAAGGCGACCTCGCGATACCGCTCGGTGCCATTCCAAAACAAGTGCAGGTACGCCTTCTAGAAGGCGATAAGGTCCGCGCCACGCAGACTGCCATGCTTGGCAAAGGCAACTAAAACGTACTCGACCAAGGAGCCGCATATGTTCGGAAAATCGAAGCCGCAAAGCACCATCGACAGCCTGATTGGTGTCACCACCGTGATCGAAGGTGATGTCGTTTTCTCCGGTGGTTTGCGGATTGACGGGCAGGTCAAAGGCAATGTGTTGGCCGCAGGCGAAGCCGATGGCACCAACAGCACCTTGGTGGTGAGTGAGTCAGCGCGGATTCAGGGTGAAATTCGCGCCGCCCACGTGGTGGTCAATGGCGCGATCGAAGGCCCGTTATTCGTCACTGAATTTCTCGAATTGCAGCCCAAAGCGCGCGTGTCCGGCGATGTGCATTACAAGAGCATTGAAATCCACCTCGGCGCAACGCTCGACGGCAAGCTGGAGCACATCAATGGCGAAGCGCAGCAGCGTGGCAACCTGAAGCTGGCCGCGAACAATAAGTAAACCTTGTTGTCAAAAGGTTTGATATCTGGCGCTGACGCCCCCATAATTGAGCCAGTTAACCGAGTTTAAGAAGGAATTGTCATGAATGCTCCCGCCGACCTCCCGCTCTCCGCGCCACCGGTGCCTTTTGTCTTCACCGACAACGCCGCCAATAAAGTCGCCAGCCTGATCGAAGAAGAAGGCAACCCGGAGCTTAAGCTGCGCGTGTTCGTCAGTGGCGGCGGTTGCTCTGGTTTTCAGTACGGTTTCACGTTTGACGAAGCGGTTAACGACGATGACACCACGATGGAAAAAAACGGCGTCAAACTGTTGATCGACTCGATGAGCTACCAGTATCTGGTTGGCGCTGAAATCGACTACAAGGAAGACCTTGAGGGCGCGCAGTTCGTGATCAAAAATCCGCAAGCCACCACGACCTGCGGCTGCGGTTCGTCGTTCTCGGTGTAAGTTTTCCCCGAATTTAAAAAAAGGCGCGCTGAGCGCCTTTTTTTATATCCAACAGTTGGTAAAAACCACTGTCTTTAGACGGTGGTTTTGAGGCTTGGATTTTGAAAAACGCCATGCCCTCGGACCAAATAGTTACTTGCTTCTTACTTTTTTCGCACGCGGGTGCGCCGCATCGTACACCTTGGCGAGGGCCTGAAAATCGAGATGTGTATACACCTGCGTGGTGCTGATGTTGGCGTGGCCGAGGAGTTCTTGCACCGCGCGCAAGTCGCCGGACGATTGCAGCAGGTGGGTGGCGAACGAGTGGCGCAGCATGTGCGGATGCACGTGCGCGGGCACGCCGGCTTTGAGGGTCCAGCGCTTTAAGCGGGTATAGACCAGCGAGGGCGAGATACGTTTGCCGCGTGGTGAGAGGAACAGCGGCGCGCCGTCGTCGCGTACCCACGCGATGCGCGCGGCGCGCCAGCGTGCGAGGGCGGCCAGTGCTTGGGTGCCGACCGGCACCGTGCGGGTTTTGCGGCCCTTACCGGTGACGGTGACTTCGCCGGAGTGATCATCGATCCAGCCGAGCGAGTGTGGCGCCGGCACGGCGTCGAGGCCGATCAGTTCGGCTAGGCGTAGGCCGGATGAATAAAACAGTTCGAACATGGCGGCGTCGCGAAGCGTGGCGCAGGCTTCGGCGGCTGATTCGACCGAGTCGTCGTCGCGATGGTTAGTGGTAGCGGTGTCGGTGCGCGTGAGATGGGCGCGTGCGGTCATACCTTCACGCTGGTTCACTAGTGGACCAGCAACTGCGCTCGCGCTTCCTGCGCCGCGCTCCATCAGCGCCATCGCGTGATCGACCGACAGCGCTTTGGGCAAGGGCTTCGCGGCTTTCGGTGCGCGGATACCCGCCGCCGGATTGGCGGGAAAAAGGTGATGCCGTACGCCCCAGCGATAAAAGCTGCGCCAGGCCGAGAGCGCACGCGCGATGCCGCGTGGCGCGCGTCCGGCCGACGACAGCTTGGCTACGCCGAGGCGCACGTCCTGCGGGGTGACTGCATCGAACGCTTTCGCGCCAGTGAATTTTTTCAGCTCGGTGAGATTTTGCGTGTAGGCCGCGACCGTCGCGGGCGAGTAGTTGCGCTCGCCGGTGAGATAGGCAGCGAAGGCGTCAATCAGCGCATCGCCGGCCGGGTTCATTTCACGAGGCGGGGAAAATATGCGCCAGCGCGGCCGACAGCAACTCGGCCAGGCGCTCAAGATAGAGCGTGCCCATGCCGGCGTAAAAGCGCGCTTCGTCTTCGCTCGCGAGAGCGAGAATGCCGCCGGCACTGCTGTCGCCGCTGCTCTCACTACCATGCACAGCAATGAGTGACATTACGGCAATCGACTTGATGTGCGGTGCGGTGTCGCCGAACCAATCGGTGACCGGTGCGCCCAGCGGCACATCGTTGTGCATGCCATCTGCATAGGAAAACTTGGCTACCGGCCCGCAGTAGGGCAGCTTGAGCGGCGAGGTGGCGCTGGCGGTGAGATCGCGCAGCTTATTGCCGACGGTGCTGCCGTCGTCGAGCGCGCTAAATTGGTTGCGCACACCCCAGACGCGGAACGCCGCGTGCGGGATCGAAAAATCTTCGCGCAGGTGATGCTTCAACGTCTCGATGATGCGCTCGGGTTCGTCTTTTGGCACCCGCATCAGCGCGAGCGCGAGGCGATGCATCTTGGCCGACAGCGCATCGTTCGTGTGGCCGACGCGAATCAAATCGCCAAGCGTGTGCTCGAGCGATTTGGCTTTGTCGCGCAAAGTCATCATCTGCCGCTCCGGCAGCGAGATGGCACGGCCACCGTGCGGATGCGGCACAAAAATCTGTGCCATTAAGTCGGCGTAATCCTCGAAGAACGTGGGATTGTGCTGGAGGTATTGTGCGACGGCGTCAGGATTCATGATAGCGGTGCGGGTGAAGTAAAGCGCGGACGTCAATTGCGGGAATCAGATACCGTGATAAATGCAGGAAGTCGAATCCATTTTACCCGCCGAAACGAGGCGGCGAGAGTGGGATAATCGTGCTCCCGTTTTTGCCCATTGCAGATTGACTCTTATGTCCCGCCGCGTCTCCCTCTCGCGCTATCTGATTGAAGAGCAACGTGCCCGCCACCTCGGCACGCATGGTGAAAAAGGCATCCCCGCCGACTTGCGCTTGTTGATCGAGGTGGTGGCGCGGGCCTGCAAGAACATCAGCAACGCGGTGTCAAAAGGCGCGCTGGCCGGGGTTCTCGGCAGCGCTGATACGGACAACGTCCAGGGCGAAGTGCAGAAAAAGCTCGACGTCATCGCCAACGAAGTGCTGCTTGAAGCCAACGAGTGGGGTGGCCATCTAGCAGCGATGGTGTCGGAAGAAATGGAAGGTGTACATCCGATCCCGAACCGTTATCCGAAGGGCGAATATCTGCTGCTGTTCGATCCGCTCGATGGCTCGTCGAACATCGATGTGAACGTTTCCATCGGCACGATTTTCTCGGTGTTGCGCTGTCCGGATGGTGTGACGGAGCCGGATGAACTGGCGTTCTTGCAGCCGGGCGCCAAGCAAGTCGCAGCGGGTTTTGCGGTATACGGCCCTTCGACCATGCTGGTGCTCACTCTGGGGCGTGGCGTATCGGTATTCACGCTAGATCGTGAAGCGGGCAGCTTTGTATTGACCCAGGAGAAGGTGCTGATTCCGGAAGACACTAGCGAGTTTGCGATCAACATGAGCAACATGCGCAACTGGGGCGCGCCGGTCAAACGCTATATTGACGAGTGTCTCGCGGGCACGACCGGGCCTCGCGAGCGCGACTTCAATATGCGCTGGATCGCTTCGATGGTGGCGGACTGTTTCCGGATTCTTACGCGCGGCGGCATCTTCATGTATCCGCAAGATGCGAAGCACGTGAAGGGGCGCTTGCGTCTGATGTATGAAGCCAATCCGATTGCCTTCATTATCGAAGAGGCGGGCGGCGCCGCGACCAACGGACGTCAGCGGATTCTGGATTTGCAGCCCGAGTCATTGCATCAACGGACGGGCGTGGTGCTCGGGTCGAAGAATGAGGTGGAGCGGGTGGCGCGGTATCACACGGAAGCGGCGTAGCGATCTATGCGAATCGGCAACCACCTGCACGCATTGACCAATGCGATGATTTACCTGATTGTGACACAGAGAAATATAATGAAGAATGGCTCCCACCAACGATTCTAGAGGAACGACTCTGATTGCGCGCCTGCGTGCGGCAGCGATTCATCTGGCGCTGTCGTTGACGGCTGTCGGCGTGCTGGTCTGGTTGATGCTCCAGTTCTGGTACCCGCAACCGTATTTCAGGGCCGATGGGGGCTGGCGCGTGCTGCGCATCATCGTGCTGGTCGATGTAGTGCTGGGGCCGCTATTGACCTTTGTTGTGTTCAACCGCGCGAAACGTGAACTGGTGCGCGATCTGGCGGTGATCGCGGTGATTCAGGTTGCTGCTTTCGTTTACGGTGCGGTGACGATGCATCAATACCGGCCGGTGTTCCTCGCGGCGGCAGAGCAAAATCTGTACACCGTCAATTGGCCCGATTTGGAGCGGGTCAATCAGGAGTTAAGAGCCGCGCGCGCGCTAACTGACGGGAAAATCACGCCCGTGATGGTGGACATCAAGCTGCCGTCGTCGACCGCCGAGCGTGAACGTGTGTGGTTCACGGCGATGCAACAAGGGATCCTTCCTCCGCATCAGGCGGCACGCTATGCGGCGATGACGCCAGAGCGCCTGGCGCTGTTGCTTAATCCGGGTATTGACATTGACTCGATGGCCGCGGGCGACGCCGAGATTGCGGCTGAGCTGGCACGCGTGATCAAGGCGCATCCCAATGTGTCGCGCGCGAAGATGGCATTCGTGCCGCTGAACGGGCGCTTTGAGTTAATCATGCTGGTATTTGATCGCGAGACCCGGCGTGTGATCGACTGGATGATCTAGTCCAAGCCCGTAGGGCACCTACGGCAACCAACCCAACTTAGGCAACGACGCGCGGTGAAAAAATTTGATGTGGCGATCATCGGCGCAGGAGCGGCCGGCATGCATTGTGCGGCGGTGGCGGGGCAGCGCGGCCTGCGGGTGGTGTTGATCGATCACGCGGCGCGCATTGGCGAAAAAATCCGCATTTCTGGCGGCGGGCGCTGCAATTTCACTAACGTTGACGTCAGGCCAGCCCATTTTCTGTCGGCGAATCCGCACTTTTGCTGCTCGGCGCTGACGCGCTATACGCCGCATGATTTTCTCGCGTTGCTCAAAAGCCACCGTATTGCGTTTCATGAAAAACATCGCGGGCAATTGTTTTGCAATGACTCGGCGGAGCAGATCATCAGCATGCTCGAAGCCGAGTGCGCGAGCGGCAAGGTAACGTGGCGCACCGGCTGCACGATTGCCGCGGTGCGGCGCGATGGCGCGGGCTATGCGCTTGATACGAGCGCCGGCGAAATCAGCGCGGCAAAATTGGTGATCTCCACTGGCGGGCTGTCGATTCCGAAGATCGGGGCCACCGATTTTGGTTACCGCGTCGCGCGGCAGTTTGGCTTGAAGATCATTGAGCCGCGTCCGGCATTGGTGCCGTTGACGTTTGCTTGCGCGGTACCGCGTGCGTTGCAATTCAAAGACCTCGCAGGCGTTGCGATTGAGGCAGATGTCGAGACCGCTGGCCCCTATGGCCGTGGCTATTTTCGGGAAGACATGTTGTTCACGCACAAAGGTTTGAGCGGGCCGGCGGTGCTGCAAATCTCGACGCATTGGCAGCGAGGT
>JAYVSR010000126.1:0-8060 GCA_043775155.1 Burkholderiales bacterium
CACCCAGAATACCAGCGCCAGCAGGATCAAACTCATCACCACATACGGCGTCACCGCGCGAAAAATATCCGCCATCGTCACCTGCGGCGGCGCCACGCCCTTCATTGTCATCAACAGCAAACCATGCGGCGGCAGCAACAGGCCCAACTGCATGCAGATCAAAAACATCACGCCAAACCAGACCAGATCAATTTGCAGCGCCTGCACCACCGGCATGAAAATCGGCAGGGTGATCATCATCATGCTCACCTGATCGACGAAGATGCCGAGGAAAATCAGGATCAGCATCATCCCGGCGATCACCACCCACGGTGGATAGCCTTGACCGGTGATCAACTCGACCAGGCCGTTTGACGCGCCGGAGAACGAGAGAATTTGCGCGAACGTCGTCGCACCGACGATGATGAAGAGGATCATGCCGGAGATGTTGACCGTGCCTTTGAGCGACGCCATCAAGGCGTTGACGGTGAGCGCGCGATACAGCATCGCCAGCACCACGGTGGCGAGCGCGCCGATGGCGGCGGACTCGGTCGGCGTCGCCCAGCCGGCTGCCATCGAAGCTACGACGATGGCGAAAATCGACACCAGCGGGATCACGTATTGCACGAAGGGGCGCAGTTTCTCCCAGCCTTGATATTGCTTAAGAACCGCACTGGGAGCCAGTTCTGGCCGCATTTTTACTCTGACGATGATGTAAAAAACGAACGCCACCGACAGCAACAAGCCCGGCACCACGCCGCCGATCAACAGTTTGGAAATCGAAATCCCGGAGAGCGAACCCAGCAACACTGTGAGCGCTGATGGCGGGATCAGCATGTCCACTGCGCCAATCGCCATGATCGGCCCGGCGGCAATGGTTGGGTGATAGCCGCGCGCCAGCATGACGGGCAGCATCAAACTGCCGAGCATCGCGGTGGTGGCGATGGTGGAACCGGAGATGGCGGAGAACACTGTACCCGCGACGACAGCGACAACGGCGAGGCGACCTGGGACTTGGCTGATCAGACGTTCGATGCCGTCAATCACCTTGACCGCGAGGCCGGTGTGAAACAACACTTCACCCATCAACACAAACAGCGGAATCGGCGTGAGTGAAAAACTCATCAGCGAGTTGACGCTGTTGCGCGCGAGTTGCATCAAGCCCGGCTCGCCGCCGAGATACAGCACCGCGCCAACTAGGTTGATGACGAGGAAAGAGAACGCCACCGGCAGGCCGAGAAACAGCAGGATGGTGGAGCCGCCCAGCATTAGCCAGGCTGCGAGTTGCCAGCTCATGTGCGCTTGACTATTTGGAGCGGCGATACCGTTTGCACGCGGAGTACTCGGGTTACTGGGGGTACTAAGCGTGATTGAGCACGGTCAGGTGCTCGCGGCGTAACAGCTTGCCAAAACCGGCATCGAACGTCACCAAGTGTTCACCGAGCCGTAGCACGCAGGCTGCGAGCCAGGCATCGGGAATATCGTTGCCGCGCAGCTTGCCATGCAAGCACGCTTGGCGCAGATGCGGCCACTCCTCTCCGGTTGCAGGGATATCGACGCCGGGAGTTGCCAGTAATCCATCGACAAACGCCAGCGCATCCTCGATGGCGTCGGGGTTGGCGAAGATGCGCGAATTGGTCACCAGACGCAAAAATCCGGCGACCACCGGCGGCAACAACCGCAGGGAGACACCGGTGCCTGCAGCCGCAAGTGCGGCAGTCAGCCATCGGCGCGCCGCTTTGTGATGTTGGTGGTCGGGGCGAAACGCAGCGACCAGAATATTGATATCCGGCGTCACGCGTTAGCTGCGCCTGGATCGCTGATCACAGGCCATCGGCGGCATCGAGCATCGAGCGGTTGCTCAAGGGGTCGATGCCCGGCAGCATGCCGCCCTTCATTTTCGACACAGCGAGTTTGGGCAGCGGCGCCGCCGCCAGCTTGCGTCGTGCGTTCAAGCGCAGCCGCAGGCCTTCTTCGATCAATCGCGTCAGCGTGCTGCCGTGATGCGCGGCGTGCGCTTTGGCGCTTCGCACCAGCGCGTCGTCAAGATTGAGGGTGGTTTTCATGGTCGATTAGTATACAGATTTCTGTATTACGTAAGGGCGCGAGCTGATTGCAGCCAGCCGGTTCAAGCCGCGCTCACAGCATCATCACGCGGCTTTGCTTCGGCTGCCGCCAGCCGCCGCATGCGAAACACAAACTCCGCCGCCAGCAGTGCAAAGCATACCGGCAGGGGCGCAAGAAACCACCACTCCGGCATCACCAGCGTTTTGATCGACTGTGCGCCTGACGAATGGCTGGCCAGCGTCACCGCTGCGCCGTACCAGACCATCGCTGCGCAGCAGAGAATGCCGAGCATGTCGGCCACCCACTCGCAGCCGTAGGCGATCTTGGGTGGCAACACGCGCAGCAAAATATCCACCCGAATATGCCGACCTTGGCGCAACAGTAGGGGCGCGGCAAGCATCGCGATGACATAGAGCATCAACTCTGAAATCTCGTTGCTCCACGCAATGCCGCGCGACATCCCCGGCACGGCGACATTGCGGGTGAACACATCAGCGCAAATGATCAACATCATCGCCAGCAACAACAGGCTGGCGATGAGGGCAATGAATTCAATTAGCCGGGCAAAGCCGCGGTCGAGCAGGTCCACGTTTTTCGCCGCCGGTGCCGCCTATTTCGAAGTCAGTGTTTTCAACTTCTTGGCGAACTCGGGGTTCGCTTTGTAGGCGCTGGCCCAGCCGGCGTCATAGGCGGCTTCGACATATTTTTTCGTCCCTGCGGCGTCAAACTTGATCGTCTGGATCCCAGCCTTCTCTTGCCGCGCGGTCTCGGACGCGGCGTAGTTTTTCCATTCAGCGGGGTTCAGCGCCTCGAGCGCCAGCACCTGCTTTTCGAGATACGCTCGCTGCTTTGGGTTCAAGCCTTTGAACTTGGTCAGGTTCATCAAGATCGATACCTCGGCGTCGTAAAAACCGGGGTCGATGCGAAATTTGGTTTTCTCCTGCCAGTTCAAATCGAAGATGCCGCCGATCGGCCAACCGTAGCCATCGACCACGCCGCGCTCCAGCGC
Source organism: Burkholderiales bacterium (assembly GCA_043775155.1). Classification (GTDB taxonomy): domain Bacteria; phylum Pseudomonadota; class Gammaproteobacteria; order Burkholderiales; family JAEUOS01; genus CANJDH01. Next base: position 3,056 of record JAYVSR010000126.1, read on the forward strand.
GGTGTAGACCTCGCCCGGCGGCGTGGTGACCACATTCGCGCCAATCGCCTGGAAAAAATCGCGATACACCGGGGTGATGCGGATTTTCAATCCGGTGAGGTCGGGCTTGTCCACCTTCTTCGTCAGATACACGTGGAACGGCTGGTTCTCCACCACGCGCCCGAGGTACTGCATGTTGGCCTTGGCGTTCCACACTTCATTGATCGCGGCGACCGCACCGTTTTTGCGCTGCTCGGCAATCGGTATCTGCGTGAGTTTCAGGAAGTCCGACTCCGGCATCACGTTGGTGTAGAACGCGCCAGTCGAAAAACCCAGATCGACGACGCCGGTCTTGACCGCGTTGCCGACTTCAAACGTCGGGATCGCCTTCGGCCCGCCGATGAAATTGATCTGCAGATTGCCTTTACCTTCGGCGTTGAACTTGGTGATCCACTTTTGCAGGTGCTGCACGTAGTAGCTGTTCTCGGCGAACGCGCTGACCATGCGCAACGTCACCTCCTGCGCGCTTGCGGGCAACGAGACGGCGGAGAGGGAGACTACGCCAAGAATGGCTCCCACCAAGGGTTTCAACGACTTTAACATGGGTATCTCCGAAAGTATGAGGGGTTATTTTTCTGCGTCTCTACGTCTGAGCAGTTCTGCGCCGGTGCGCCGCATCACATCGCCGGCATCTTGCACTGGCTGACAAACGAGTCTTGATGGTTGGTCAAAATCTTGCCCATCAAACGGTTGGTGATGCGGCCCTTTTCGTCAGTGCGCACGACGCGCAGGTAGTAGTCCTGGATCGGGAACTGGTTGGTGTTGAATTTGAAACTGCCGCGCACCGCTTTGAAGTCGGCTGCCTGCAAGGCGCGGCGAAACGCCGCCTTGTCTTCGACATTGCCTTTCACCTTGCGCACTGCCGAGTCGATCAGCATCGCGGTGTCGTAGCCTTGCGAGGCGTATAGCGTCGGCAGGCGGCTGAAGTCTTTCTCAAAGTCGCCGACAAACTTGCGGTTCTGCGGGTTGTCCATGTCGTGGCCCCAGTGCGAGGTGTTGACTGCACCGAGCAACGCCGAGCCGACCGGCTTGATCGTGTCTTCATCGGCTGAGTAGCCGGGTACGAAGAGCTGAATCTCTTTCGACAAGCCAGCGGCGGCAAACTGCTTGATGAAGTTGATGCCCATGCCGCCGGGTAAAAAGATGAATACCGCTTCCGGTTTTTTCGCCTGCATGTTGGCCAAGTCAACCGAAAAGTCGATCTGGTTCATCGGCGTGTAAACCTCGTCAACGATCTTGCCTTTGTAGAGGCGCTTGAAGCCGGAAAGGTTTTCGCGGCCGCCCGGATAATTGGCACCGATCAAATATACATTCTTGATCCCGCGGTCGTTGACGAACTTGCCCATCGCGCTGGGAATGTCTTCACTCTGCCAGGCGGCAGCGAAAAAGTACGGGTTGCACTTGGCGCCGGCGTAGTCGTTCGGCCCGGTGTTCGGGCTGACATAAAAAGTTTTGCTCTCCAGAATGCCGGGAATCACCGGCAACAGAATGTTGGTGAACACCGCGCCGGTGATGATGTGCGATTTTTGCTGCTGCAAGAAACGGTCAACGATCAGTTTGGCGACGTCCGGCTTCAACTGATCGTCGGCGACTTGCAAGTCGAGCGGAATGCCGCCGAGATTGCCGCCTGCATGCTTGACCGCGAGGTTGAAGCCATCGCGGATGTCGATACCGATTGAACCGCCCGGCCCGGACAAGGTAGTCATGAAACCGACGCGCAGTTTGTCGGCGGCGTGGGCCGCCGTGCTGAGCAACGGAGATAACGAGGCAGCCACAACGGATGCGGCAGCGAGAGCGGAGAGCAGGGTGCGTTTCATGAGGGCTCCTGTTGGTGTGGGGCGTACGCCGGGGCGCAGGTACGACGACGATGCAGATAAAAATGGCAGGTAAGAACTTTAACAACTTTGCCGCCTTTTGTGCGACTATTCCTTGAAGCCTAAAGCAAATCGACAGGGCCATTACTCATGAACACCGCCAGCCCTGCTGCGCAAATCACCTTCGACGCCGCCTATGTCAAGCAGCGCGCCCGCGCGCTCGGCGCTGATCTGGTTGGCATTGCCAGTGCAGCGACACTCAACGCCTTCCCGCCCGACCCGCGCTGGCCGCAAACGCCGGAGCGCATTTCGCCCTATTGCAAGAGCGTGGTGGTGATCGCGCAGCGCATCCCCGCCGGCGCATTTCGCTGCAAGACCAACACACCGGTGCAGTACATCGACATGCTGGTGCTGCGCAAGATGGACAAGGTGGCTTACCGGCTCGCGTCCGAGCTCGAAGCGGCGGGGCATCCGAGTTTCGTCACTGCATCGCAAGAGACCGAGTGGCATTTGAAGCGCGCGAGTTATGGCCGGCTCTCGACCCGGCACCTTGGTGTTGAAGCGGGTCTCGGCACCCTCGGCCTTGAAGTCAACATCCTCACGCCGGAATTTGGCCCGCGTGTGTACCTCACCGGCATCCTCACCGAGCTGGAGCTGGAGGCCGATCAGCGCATTACCGAGCAGGTGTGCATTGGCGAGTCGTGCAGCCGCTGCCTGCACTCGTGTCCGGCTGACGCGGTGCTGCACTTCGGCATCGACAAGCGCAACTGCGCGACTGAGGCGCAGGAATTTGGCTTCGCGCAGATCGCGAAATTTTTTGAAAAGTTCATCGATGCGGATGTGCAGACGCGCGAAGCGATGATCGTCTCGCGCGACTTGTTTGGTTTTTGGCAAGGACTGTTGCGCGTGGTCGGCTCGTTCGGCGATTGCCCACGCTGCCTCGCGGTGTGTCCGGTGGGCGATGACTATCACGCGCATTTGGCCGGGCCGCAGAAGGACATTCCGGAGAAGACGCCGGAGAAAATGACGCTGGCGAAAAAGTACAAAGCGGTGCGGGCAGAACACGATGCAGCGGTGCGCGGTGCAGATGTTGATGGTGCCAACAAGATTGCCGGGCTTACCGAATGGAACCGCCGCTGGGTTGGCGAAGAAGGCTATCAAGGCATGGTGGCGAAACAAATGCAGGCGTTCAAAAAGGCGCAGCGCGAGCGAGAGGCGGCGCTGGCGCTTGAAACTGCCGCTGCCGAAGCCACAGCAGAAAATTCAGGAGGCGCGTAAGCGATGGTTGCGATTGTCAAAATGCCGCTCACGGCAGCCAAGATCAAAGCGCGTGCAAAAGAACTCGGCGCCGACCTCGTAGGTATTGCTGACGGTGCCGCGCTCGAAGCCAACCCGCCCGATCCGAACGATCCGCGCCGCCCCTCCGACATCACCGCACTCGACGGTGGGCGCGTCATTGTGCTGGCGAAAAAATTGTCGAGCGGCGTCACCCGCATCCCCGCCTGGGGCGACCGCCACAAGTTTTACAACGACGAGTTGGCCCTGACGATGCTCGAAGAAACCTCGCTCGAATTGGTCTACTGGCTCGAAGATCAAGGCTACCCCGCGATCATCGTGCCGCCCACCCATGTTGATCCGTGGCGCTATCAGGACGATCCGGCGCAGCACCAGACCACGCTGCTGTCGCTGCCGCACGCGGCAGTCGAAGCGGGTCTTGGCACGCTCGGGCTCAACCTGCAACTGATCACGCTCGAGTTCGGCCCGCGCGTGGTGCTCACCGCTGTGATGTGCTCCGCCGAGGTCGAGCCGGATGTACGCATCGACAAGGCGTTGTGCAAAGGCCCCGAGTGCGGCCGCTGCCTCACCACCTGCCCTGCCGATGCCGTCAAACACTGGGATCGCGACTGGCCCGCCTGCGACACGCACCGCTCGCCTTATGGCTTTGCCAAGCTCGCGAATCACGTCATCAAGATCATCGAAGAACCGGACTCGGCGAAGAAAAAAGACCTGCTCAAGTCGGAGACGCAATTCAATTTGTGGCAAAGCATTTTGCGCGGCTCGGGCGTCATTACCGGCTGCCGCCGCTGTGCCGATGTCTGCCCCGTGGGGGCGGACTACGAAGCGATGCTCAAAGACGCGCTCGATGTCATCCCCGAAGCCACGCCGGAGAAGGCGGAACGGCTGAAAGCCTTGGTGGGAGCGAATCTTAAGGGAGATCGCGGCAACTACCAAGCGCAGCAGCGCTGGATTGGCACGACATGAACAGCGCTGCTTCGCCTGGGTCTTCCTCCACGCTTTCCTCCATGCCTTCCCCCCGGTCTTCGTCCCTGTCTTCATCATCATCCGCCAGGCCGCCGCTACGCCGCCATTTGCCATCTTCGCCCGAAGCGATTGCAAAAATTCAGCGCGAAGGCAAACGCCGCGCGCTGGCGCAGGCGCGCCGCGCCCCGTTCTTCGCTGGCAAGCTCGATCACATCAACGACGCCAAGCTCGATGACGCCGCCGAGTGGGCCAAGGTACCGATCCTCGACAAAGACATGCTGCGGTCTTTAAGCGACACCGCGTTCTACAACGAATTTTGCCTGCCATCAGACGACATCAGCGAGTTCTGGCGCTCTGGCGGCTCGACCGGCAGGCCGCTGTTTTATCCGCGCAACCGCGAAGACATGCGCCATGCGATGACCAGCTTCGGTCGTCTGTTCGATTGCCTCGGCATCGCGCCGGGGTCGCGCGCGCACTGCTCGTTTCCGCTTGGCATCCACCCAGTCGGGCAGATGCTCGCGCGCAGCGCCGAGACCTGGGGCCTTGGCGTCAACTGGGCCGGGGCCGGCACGACGACGCCATCGCCGTTGCAGCTTGAATTGATCAAGCGCTTGCAACCCGAGCTATGGATGGGCATGTCGAGCTACGGCTTGCATCTGGCTAATTTGGCCGACGCCAATGGCATTGACCTAGCTGCCAATAGCGTGAAGATGCTGATGTGCTCAGCCGAGCCGCTCTCGGACGCCAAGCGCGCCAAACTCGAGCGCACCTGGGGTGCCACCGTGCGCGACACCTTCGGCATGACCGAAGCGGGCATGATGGGCTGCGAAGATCGCGACGCGCCAGGCTGTGGGTTTCGCGTCTGGACTGACCTTTACTTCATCGAAGTG
>JAYVSR010000127.1:0-5139 GCA_043775155.1 Burkholderiales bacterium
ATGGGCGCCACAGAGGAGAAATATGCCAAGAATGGCTCCTGCCAACGGTTTCCGGCCGATTTCTTTGGTTGAAAAATGGCTCATAGTTTCGCTCCCACCCAGTCTTGCACTTTGGACAACGCCACTGCAAGATGTTCCGGTTGCGTGCCGCCGGCCTGCGCCATGTCGGGGCGGCCGCCGCCTTTGCCACCGACTTGCAGGGCGACGAAGTTGACCAGATCGCCGGCTTTCACTTTGCCGGTCGCATCTGCCGTTACCCCGGCGATGAGAGAGACTTTACTCCCGTCCACTGCGGCCAGCACGATGGCCGCGCTCTTCAATTTGTCTTTGAGCTTGTCGAGAGTTTCGCGCAGGGTTTTGACATCAGCACCTTCGAGCGTCGCGGCCAAAACGCGAATCACCGTCCCATCGGCGCCTTTCACGTTCACCGCCTGGCCCGCGAGGTCATCGCCCTGCGAGGATGCGAGTTTGCCTTTGAGTTTGGCGAGCTCTTTTTCCAGGGTCTTGACGTGGTCGATGATCTGCGCGATTCGTTGCGGCAACTCGGCAGGTTGGGTTTTGAGCGCGTCAGCGGCTTCGGTCACGCGCGCATCTTGCGCTTGCACGTAGGCGAGCGCGCCCGGCCCGGTCACCGCCTCGACACGACGCACGCCTGCCGCCACGCCGCCCTCGGACACCACTTTGAAAAAACCGATGTCTCCCGTGCGGGCGACGTGGGTGCCGCCGCACAGCTCGGTGGAGAACGCGCCCTGACCTTCTCGTCCCATTGCGAGCACCCGCACCTCTTCGCCATACTTCTCACCAAACAGCGCCATCGCACCAGCCTTAATCGCGTCAGCATGTTTCATGATCTGCGCAGTCACCGCGTTGTTGGCGCGAATCTGCTCGTTTACCAGCGCTTCAACCTGGCGAATCTCGTCCGTGCTCATCGCCTTGTTATGGGCAAAGTCAAAGCGCGTTTTATCGGCATCGACCAATGAGCCTTTTTGCTGCACGTGATTGCCGAGCACTTGGCGCAAGGCCGCGTGCATCAGGTGGGTGGCCGAGTGATTGAACTGCGAGGCCGCGCGCGCGGCGACGTTGACTTGCGCACTCACGGTGTCGCCAACGTTGAGCGTGCCGGTGGTCAAGCTGCCGTGATGACCAAACACTTCGATTTGAATTTTTTGCGTATCGACCACGGTGAAGGTGCCGTGCGACGACACCAACTCGCCGATGTCGCCGACCTGCCCGCCCGACTCGGCGTAGAACGGCGTTTGATCCAGCACCACGATGCCAGCCTCACCGTGCGCCAGCGCATCGACTGCCGCGCCGTCTTTGTACAACGCCACCACCTTGCAGGCATCGACCTTGAGCGTCTCATAACCCTTGAACTCAGTCTTGCCGCCGTCGTAGGCGACGCCCCCGGCCATTTTGAATTTGCTCGACGCACGCGCCAATTTGCGCTGCGCATCCATCGCTGCTTCATACCCCGCGATGTCGATATTTTTGCCACGCTCACGTGCCACGTCGGCGGTGAGATCGACCGGAAAGCCAAAGGTGTCGTAGAGCGTGAACACGGTCTCGCCGTCGAGCATGCTGCTCTCTCGCGCTAGCGCGGCGTCAAGAATTTTCATGCCGTTTTCCAGCGTCTCGGCGAAGCGCTCTTCTTCGGCGTGCAGGGTCTCTTCGACACGCTTGGCTTGCGCTGTCAGCTCAGGGTAAGCCGCACCCATCACCAGCACCAGGTCTTTCACAATGCGATAGAAAAACGGTTTCGTCTGACCCAGCTTGTGGCCGTGCCGCAGCGCGCGGCGAATAATCCGGCGCAGCACATAACCGCGCCCATCGTTGGACGGAATCACGCCATCGACGATCAGGAACGAACACGCGCGAATGTGATCAGCGATCACTTTCAGCGACGGCTGCGACAAATCGGCAACGTTGCCGTCGCCATAAACTTCGCGCCCCGCCGCCTTGATCAAGTCCTGAAACAGGTCGATCTCGTAGTTGCTATGCACCTGCTGCAACACTGCCGCGATGCGCTCCAGGCCCATGCCGGTATCGACGCAGGGCTTGGGCAGGCGCGGCATGTCGCCATTCGCCTGCCGGTCGAACTGCATGAACACCAGGTTCCAGATTTCGATGTAGCGGTCGCCGTCGGCATCGGGCGAACCCGGCGGGCCACCTGCTACTTCCGCGCCGTGGTCGTAAAAAATTTCGCTGCACGGCCCGCACGGGCCGGTGTCGGCCATTTGCCAAAAATTATCCGAGGCGTATTTCGCCCCCTTGTTATCGCCGATGCGCACGATGCGCGCGGGCGGCACACCGATCTCGTTGGCCCAGATGTTGTAAGCCTCGTCATCGTCGATATACACGGTGACCCAGAGCTTGTCTTTCGGCAAGCCATACACGCCGGTCAACAACTCCCACGCGTATTTGATCGCGTCCTGTTTGAAATAGTCGCCAAACGAAAAATTGCCCAGCATCTCGAAGAACGTGTGATGCCGCGCGGTATAGCCGACGTTCTCCAGATCGTTGTGCTTGCCGCCGGCGCGTACGCTGCGCTGCGACGAGGTGGCGCGCGAGTAGCTGCGTTTATCACCGCCGGTGAACACGTCTTTGAACTGCACCATGCCCGAGTTGGTGAACAACAGCGTCGGGTCATTGCCCGGCACCAGCGGACTGGAAGCGACGCGGGTGTGACCCTGGGACTCAAAATAAGAGAGGAATTTTTCGCGGATGTCGGAGGCGTTCATGGCGTGGCGCGGTGGCGAAATGACTTGGAATCAGATTGTAACATCCGGTCATCACGCGGAGAAGCGCTCCCACCAAGGGTTTCCGAGCGGTTGCCAGGTGCGCGCCGAGGCGGACCGGCAAGCCTACAAGGCCGCACCCGACAAGGATTCCTGGCCGGCGGGGCAGGACAAAAGCCTGCTTCTTCATAAACTGTACATTCAAACAGGGATATTGGGTTAGCGGCGTACAATCGGTAATCTTCCCCGTCACGTTGCCAGCCGCGCGCAGGCCGGAAATGCGCAAGGCACAACGAATTCTCCAGGCCCATCATGCTTAGCACCCAGTCACTTAGCCCCGGCAAGCCCTCGTTTGAGGCGCTCAAACAGATCAACCATCACAGCGCCGAATACTGGAGTGCGCGTGATCTGCAAGCTTTGCTCGGGTACCGCCAGTGGCGGCGGTTTGAAGACGCCATCAAGCGCGCCATGACATCGTGCGAACAGTCCGGCAACCCTGCCGGGCATCATTTTGCCGGCGCCGGCAAAATGATCGAAGTGGGCAAAGGAGGCGTCCGCGAAGTGGAAGATTTTCACCTCTCCCGCTTTGCCTGCTACCTCATCGCCCAAAACGGCGACCCGCGCAAACCGGAAATCGCCCAGGCGCAAAAGTACTTCGCCGTCCAGACTCGCCGGCAGGAGATGAGCGACCAGTTGGCGGCTGATATGGAACGGCTCGAACTGCGCCGGCAAACCAGCGAAGAATTCAAGGCGCTATCCGGCGCGGCGCGAGAAGCCGGTGTGCAGAACCGCATGTTCGGCGTATTTCATGATGCCGGCTACAAGGGACTGTATGGCGGCTTGGGCAACGATGCCATCAAGACCCGCAAAGAGGTTCCCGCCAAAGAACAGTTGCTCGACCGCATGAACGCCACCGAACTAGCCGCCAATCAATTTCGGATGACGCAAACCCGCGACAAACTGGCGCGTGAAGGCGTGCGCAATCAGGCGCAAGCGATCCAGACGCATGAGAAGGTTGGCAAGGAAGTGCGTGACGCGATCAAGCGCATCGGCGGTGCCCTGCCGGAACGCATTCCGCCGGCGGCGCGCCAAGAATGCGAAGAACCGCTCCCACCAAAGGTTTTCGGGCAACAGCGGGGCAGTGGCGCGGAGCGCGCACGCAGCGTTAAGCTAGAATCGTTCGCGCATTTCACCACCCGATCACCACTCGATCACCACCCGCCGGAGCACCGCCATGTCCACCTTCATCCTCGCGTTAGATCAAGGCACCACCAGTTCGCGCGCCATCTTGTTTGACAAAGCCGGCAACGCAGTGGCCACGGCGCAAAAAGAAATCAAACAATATTTCCCGCAGCCCGGCTGGGTCGAGCATGACCCGGAAGAAATCTGGCAAAGCCAACTGGCGGTCGCGCAAGAAGTGTTGTTCAAAGCCAAGACCTCGGCCAAGTTTGTCGCCGCCATCGGCATTGCGAATCAGCGCGAGACCACCATCATCTGGGATCGCACCACCGGCAAGCCAATCGCCAATGCCATCGTCTGGCAAGACCGCCGCACCGCCAAGCGTTGCGAGAATTTGAAGACCGAGGGGAAAGAACCGGACGTGCGCGCGAAGACCGGCCTGGTGCTTGACGCGTATTTCTCCGCCAGCAAAATTTCCTGGCTGCTTGATCATGTCAAAACGCCGGACGGCAGCCCCAGTCTGCGCGACCGTGCCGACGCCGGCGAGATCGCTTTCGGCACCGTTGATTCGTGGCTGATCTGGAAGCTCACCGGCGGCACGGCAGCGCGCGGCGCGATCCACGTCACCGATGTGTCGAACGCCTCGCGCACCCTGCTCTACAACATTCACAACGGCGACTGGGACGACTCGCTGGCGTTTTTGTTCAACGTGCCGCCAACGCTGTTGCCCATCGTGCATAAATCGAGCGGCGTCGTCGGGCAGACGCACATGGATCACTTTGGCATGGCGGTGCCGATTGCCGGCATCGCCGGCGACCAGCAAGCCGCTCTCTTCGGCCAAGCCTGCACCGTGCCGGGCATGGCGAAGAACACCTACGGCACCGGCTGCTTCATGTTGATGAATACCGGCGGCGCGGCGCTCACCTCGAAGAACGGCCTCATCACCACCTCGACTGCGCTCACCGATGACACCAAGCGCTACGCGTTAGAGGGCAGCGTGTTCATCGGCGGCGCAGTGGTGCAGTGGCTGCGCGATGGGCTGGGCATCATCAAGTCGTCCGGCGAAGTCGAAGCGCTGGCAGCGAGCGTGCCGGACGACGGCGGCGTCACTGTGGTGCCGGCCTTCACGGGACTCGGCGCGCCGTACTGGGATTCGCGCGCGCAAGGCGCGATTCTGGGCTTGACGCGCGGCACCACCAAGGCGCACATCGCCCGCGCGGCGTTG
>JAYVSR010000128.1:0-15348 GCA_043775155.1 Burkholderiales bacterium
CCGTGACTGGCAAGAAACCGGTGCTGGTGAAAAAAGACATTCCCGGTTTTTTGGCGAACCGGATTCAGCATGCATTGATGCGCGAGGCGCTGCACTTGATCGATGCGGGCATCGCCTCGCCGGAAGACGTTGATCTGGCGGTACGCTATAGCTTCGGCTTTCGCTACGCGGCGGTCGGCCCGATTTTGCAGAAAGAAATTTCTGGTTGGGACACGGTACGCAGCGCGGCTGCGGCGATTTATCCGTCGCTATCAAACGCGACAGAAGTGTCGAACTGCCTCAACCAACTGGTCGAGAAGGGGCATGCCGGCATGAAGGCAGGGCAAGGTTTTTTCCCCTGGCCACCAGAGGCGATTGCCGATACCAAACGCAGCTACGAGAAAAAACTACAGGCGGCGTTTGCGATTTTGAAAAGCGACAGCTAAGGGCTTAGGCAATCGCCGGGGGCGGCGACCGGCACCGCCGCCAACTAACGCCGCGCGATTTTGACTGCGCGTTTGGCTTTTGGGGCAGCTTTGAATTTCTTGCTGCTCTTCGCCGCCACTTTGCGCGCCCCCGGCTTTTCGACCACGATGTGGTCTATCACCAGTTTGTTTCCAGGCGCAACGCTGGCACTGGAAAGCTTATTGGAGCGCTTGACGTCGTCAGCGCTGACGTTAAATTTTTTCGCGATCCCTGCCAGCGTATCGCCCCGGCGTACCACGTAGGCGGTCTTGACGCTGCGCTCCTGCGCCAGCACGGCGGGTTGAGCCAGATTGGCCGGCAGGGCAATTTCCTGAGCTTTGAATTTCGCGACGTCGTCGGCTGCGCTCCCTGCGGATCCTGCGGACGTGCCTTTCGGCACCAGCAGCGTATGCCCCGGCGCCAGACGCGAACGCGCGCTGATGCCGTTGACCGAGCGCAACGTCGCCAGGTCAATGCCGAAGCGCTTGGCCACCTGGTCGAGCTTCTCGCCGGCTTTGAGCAGATAGGCTTGCCATGACGAGAGCGATTTGCCATCGCTGTTTTGCAGGTTTTGTTTGAAGGTGTCGACGCGGTCAGCGGGCAGGATCAGCACCGGTTTGTTGGCACCCGGAATCACCGGCCGGTTATGCGCCGGGTTGAGCGCGACAAAATCGGCCACCGGCATGTCGGCGAATTTGGCGGCGGTCTTGACGTCGATGTCGCGGTCTTTGGTGATGGTGGCGAAGTAGGGCGTGTTCGGCACATCGGGCAAGGCGAGGTTATAGAGCGCCGGGTTCATCACGAGATTTTTTACCGCTTGCAACTTCGGCACATAGCCCGCAGTTTCGGCCGGCATTTTCAGGCTGGCGTAGTCAAACGGCTCGCCTTTCGCCTTGGCGCGTTCAATCGCGCGGCCGACCGCGCCTTCGCCCCAGTTGTAGGCGGCGAGCGCGAGATGCCAGTCGCCAAACATGCCGTGCAGCATTTGCAGATAGTCGAGCGCGGCGGTGGTCGAGGCGATGATGTCGCGCCGTTCGTCACGCCACCAGTTTTGCGTCAGCTTGTAGTGTTTGCCGGTGGAGGGGATGAACTGCCACATGCCCGCTGCCTGCGCCGACGACACCGCTAGCGGGTTGTACGCCGACTCGACCAGCGGCAACAGCGCGAGCTCGGTTGGCATGCCGCGCTTTTCGAGTTCTTCGACGATGTGAAACAGGAATGGGCGAGCGCGCTCGAAGCTGCGCTTCACGTACTCGCCGCGCGCGGCGTACCAAGCCGTCTTGTCTAGCGCGGCCGCAGTGGTGAGATCGGGCATCGCGAAACCGGCGCGCATGCGCTGCCAGAGATCGGTTTGGCGATTTTTTGTCAGATCGACATTGGCGATATCTTGCGCCGTGATGTCGGTCGAGGCCGCGAGTGGGGCGAGGAGGAGAGACTCGACTTTGGCCGCTGAATTGACCACTGAGTCAGCGTTCGATTGTGGTGCGCTGGCGCAGGCCGTCAGGAGAGAGGCCAGCAGAGCCGCCAAACTGACCGTCGTTGCCGGCGTGAGACGCGCTAGAAGCCCGGACGCGTGGGGGACGCGATGCATGCGCTTCTCCTTGTTCGATACGATGGCCGCGATGGTAGCGGGGGAATCTTCACGAGTCAAGCAGAAGTACGTTGCAATCGCTTGATTCTCAAAAGGAATTTTTCCATTCACGCACTTGGGTGAAGACCTCATCCGGGCTCAATGCGGCTTGATTGGCGCGGGTTTTTGCAGTCGCAATGACTTGCGGTGCGTCCCAACGCAAAAACGGATTGGTCTTTTGTTCCAACGCGATGGTCGATGGCACCGTCGGGCGGTTCGCCGCGCGCGTTGCTTTTGCCTCAGCGATGCGGGTTTGCAAGTCGGTGTTGTCCGGCTCAACGGCTGCGGCGAAGGCGAGATTCGACAACGTGTATTCATGCGCGCAATAAAACTGCGTGTCGCCGGGCAATTGCTTGAGCTTTTGTAACGACGCGCGCATCTGCGGCATGGTGCCTTCAAACACGCGGCCACAGCCGCCGGCAAAGAGCGTGTCGCCGCAAAACAATTTGCCGGCTGCCGCGCCGCGCCCGAGATAGGCGATGTGTCCGGCAGTGTGGCCGGGGATGTCAATCACGTCGAATTCGAGGTTCAATTTCGGCACCGTGATGGTGTCACCCTCGAAGTGACGCGTCGTCAGTTGAGGAATGGCTTCGTTCGCCGGGCCGAACACCGGCACCTTGAACTTTTCCAGCAGCGCATCGACGCCGCCGATGTGATCTGCATGATGATGGGTGATCAAAATCGCGCTCAATTCGAGCGAATGCTGCGTGAGATAATCGAACACCGGTGCAGCGTCACCCGGGTCCACCACCGCCGCGTGTTTGCCGTCGTGAATCACCCACAGGTAGTTGTCCTTGAACGCCGGGACCGGCACGATCTGGATTGACATAGTAGCGGCCATAGCGATCAACCTTGCAAGAATCAAACCCCAACGATACCGCAAGCGCTGTTGCAGCGCAGAGCCTGGAGGCGTGGTACGCCACACCGGCCGGGGCGTATGTGTTGGCGTGGGAGCAGGCGGCGCTGGACAAGATCGTTGCCGACCTGTTTGGTTACTTCGCCGTGCAGGCCGGTTCGCCCGGGATTGATTTTTTGCGCGCCAATCGCATCCCCTGGCGCTCGACGATTGGGCTCGATGGTGCGGCCAGCGTGATCGGCGATGCCCACGAGTTGCCGTTTGCGGCCGAATCGCTCGATCTGTTGCTGCTGCCGCATGTGCTGGAGTTTTCCGCCGAGCCGCACCAGATTTTGCGCGAGGCCGAGCGGGTGCTGCGGCCTGAGGGGCAGTTGATCGTCAGCGGGTTTAACCCGGTCAGTTTGTGGGGCGTGCGGCGGATGTTTACGCGCGTGCAGCCGGACAACATTGGCGTGCCGTGGAACACCGAGTTCGTCAGCGTGCTGCGGATGAAAGACTGGTTGAAGCTGCTTAACTTCGACATTCGCGGTGGTCGTTTCGGCTGCTACAAGCCGGCCTTTGAGTCGGAGAAGTGGTTGCAGCGCTTTGATTTTCTTGATCGCACCGGCGCGCGCTGGTGGCCGGTGGCGGGCGCGGTGTATGTGATGCAAGCGAAGAAGCGGGTGGCCGGCATGCGCGTGATCAGGCCAGCCTGGCGGCGCAATCCGCGCGTGGCGCGTGCGCTTGCGCCGGTGTCGTCGAAGGCGAGTCAACGCGCACCATTGAAAAAACTGCACGATGACTGAACCTCGACTGACCTACGACTGAACTACGAAACGGAAAGCTGTAATCGATGAATCAGGAAGAATTGAGCGAAGTGACGATCTACTCCGACGGTGCCTGCAAAGGCAACCCCGGCCCCGGCGGCTGGGGCGCGCTGTTGGTGAGCGGTGCGGGCGCAGCGGCGCGCGAGAAGGAATTGTGCGGCGGCGAAAAAGAGACCACCAACAACCGGATGGAAATGCTGGCCGTCATCGAGGGGTTGGGCGCGTTGAAAAAACGCTGCAAGGTCACGGTCTACACCGACTCGGTGTATGTGCAAAAAGGCATCACCGAGTGGATCCACGGCTGGAAATCACGCGGCTGGAAAACCGCAGCCAAGCAGCCGGTGAAGAATGAAGATTTGTGGAAGCGGCTCGACGCCGCCGCGCAAGGGCACCAGGTCGATTGGCGCTGGGTCAAGGGCCACGCCGGACACGCAGGCAACGAACGCGCCGATGCGTTGGCGAATCGTGGGGTCGAGATAGGGCTGGGGCGCTAGCAGCGCGGTGCGGTGCGAGCCGCGTAACGCGCTTGCCAGATCGCCTGAGAATGACCTGAGAACCGCTCCAGGAGCCGGTTTCAGCCAGTTGTCGCTATGAGAAAGAAAATGAATTACGCGACCGCCGCCTTGATCACATAGCGTACAAACGGATCGCGCGGGGTGAATTTGTCGTAGAGCCCGCGCGCGCGGTAGTTGTTTTCCTTGGTGTTCCAGTAGACGCGCGACCAGCCGCAGCGCTGCATTTCATCTTTGAGCCAATGGATCATCGCCGCGCCGGTGCCGGCTGCGCGCAAGGCCGGGTCAACGAACAGATCTTCGAGATAGCACACCGGTTTGATTTCCCAAGTGTTCTCGTGAATGATGTAGTTGCAGATGCCGATCACCCCGTGGGTCGCGTCTTCCGCGACGATGGCATGCACCGGTGAAGCGGCGTCGATGATGCGCTTCCAGGTGTGATCGGTGGTGGCGTCCGACAGCGTGACTTCGTAAAACTTGCAGTAGCCGGCCCAGTGTCGGCGCCAAGCGGCTTCGTCGCGTGCTTCGATTTTGCGGATGCTGATTTTTTCCATTGCGTACACAAGCTTTCGCGGTGATCGGAGTGGGGTTGAGTCAGAGCTTGGTCAGAACTGAATCCGGGTTGCCTCAATAAGCGGGGTTCTTCTGATACTCAGCCACCAGATTCACCAACAGACGCAGCCCGAGCAGCAACCCGTTTTCATCGACATAAAAATGCGGCGAATGATTGGCGGGCGCTTTTGCCGGGTCTTTGCCCGGCGGCGTGATGCCGATGAAATAAAACACGCCGGGAATTTCTTTTTGAAAATAAGAAAAGTCCTCGCCACCGCCGGTGCGCGGAATGTGGACGACGTTGTTGTCGCCCGCCACCTTGCCCAGTAGCGGCAGACTCCACAGCGCCAGCTTGGGGTCGTTCACGGTCACCGGGTAGCCCTTGTGGGTACGCACCTCGGCGCTGGTCTGGCAGGCGCAAGCGATGTTGACGGCGGTCTCTTCGATCCGGGTGCGGATGTGCTCGCGCTGGGTTTCGTCAAACGTGCGGAAGGTGCCGCGCAGAATGACTTCATCGGGAATGATGTTCTCGCGATTGCCGCCGTTGATCGCGCCGAACGTGACGACCGCCGGGTTCTCCATGATGTCAAGCTGGCGCGACACCAGAGTTTGCATGCCCATCACCACTTGCGCTGAGGCGACAATCGGGTCCGCGCCGAGCCACGGCATTGCGCCATGGGTTTGCCGCCCTTTGATCTTGATGAAAAAATTGTCGGTCGAGGCCATCAGCGCGCCGGGGCGATAGCCGACTTGACCCGCATTGAGCGCCGAGACGACGTGCAGGCCGAAGATCACATCGGGGCGCGGATTTTCCAGCGCGAGTTCCTCGATCATCATCCGCGCGCCGCCGTTGGCGTAGTTCGGCAGGCCTTCTTCGGCGGGCTGAAAAATGAATTTGATCGTGCCGCTGATCTCATCGCGCATGCCGGCGAAGAGCTCGGCGACGCCCATCAAAATCGCCGTGTGGCAGTCGTGGCCGCAAGCGTGCATGGTGCCGACTTCAGCGCCGTCCCACTGGGTGCGCGTCTTCGAGGCGAACGGCACGTCGGCCAATTCGGTGACTGGCAGGCCGTCCATGTCGGCGCGCAGCGCGACGCACGGGCCGGGCTTGCCGCCCTTGAGCGTGCCGACGACGCCGGTCAAGGCGACACCGGTACGCACGTCGTCGAGACCGAGTTTCTTTAAATGCGCGGCGACGATGCCGGAGGTGCGGACTTCCTGATTGCCCAGTTCGGGGTGCGCGTGAAAGTCGCGCCGCCAGGCGATGATCTGCTGCTCCAGCGCAGCGGCGCGTGCTTCGATTTGCGAGAGGAAATTGTCGGCGGGGGCGTTCATGTCGGGTTCCATGCAAATGAAAAAATAATTGTACGCTGGCGCAGCACCTATCCTTTGGCCCGGGCGTTGCGCCGATACCCATCAGCGCGCTCGCAAAGCGTTTTTGCCGTTGTACGGAAACCGTTGGTGCAAGCGCTTCTCCGGTGTTTTTCCTCCCGTTCAAGCCGCTACTACGCTACTACCTCCTACAGCCTGTCACACCTCAAACACCAGGCATGTCGTCGTGCCATGCGCGAGCAGCTTGCCTGCTGCATCGCGTAGCCAGCCCTCGGCGCTGGCGACGCGCCGCCCGACTTGCAGCACCTTGCCCTCTGCACGCACCACGCCGGTTTTATCCGTCATGCCGCGCACCAGGGTGATTTTGTATTCGAGCGTGGTGTAGGCCTGGCCGGCCGCCATCGTCGTATGCACGGCGCAGCCCATGCACGAGTCGAGCAGGGCGGCGGCGTAGCTGCCGTGGACTGAGCCAATCGGGTTGTAGAAGTCACGCGTCGGTTCGCCCTCGAACACGGCGCGGCCATGCTCGGCTTCGACAAAGCGGAAGTTGAGCGCTTTGCCAATCGGCGGCGGCGGGTATTTGCCGCTCGCCATGCCGGCGAAAAATTCGAGACCGGACAGGTGCGCGACGTCTTTCGGGTCGACCACGCCGTGCGGCAGCAGCGTGCCGGAGAGGCGAATGATGTTGGGTTCGGTGGTGGCACCGGCGGGCGGGTTCACTGCGGGATGGTTCATCGAGCTTGACTCCATTTTCATAAAAGCGTGTAATTGCACGTGTGTAGATGCAAGTTTAAATTCGTCTCGTGCGTACCGTCAACTCCTCGCCAATGTCCGCTTCGGCTGCCGCTTCCATCGCCGCTTCTACCGCCACCTGCACGTGCTTCAAGCTGCGCAGCCTGGCGCGTCGGGTGACGCAGTTATACGATCAGACGCTCGCGCCCTCGGGCCTCAAGGTGACGCAGTATTCGGTGATCGGCCATGCGCGCCGCCGCGATGGCGTGGCGGCACCGACCGTGAGTGAGCTGGCGCAGGCGCTGGTCACTGATCGTACAACTCTGACGCGTAACCTGAAACCCTTGGTGGGAGCGGGTTTCCTCAAGATTGGCAGCGGCGTCGATGCGCGCAGCAAGGCAGTGTGCGTGACGCTCAAAGGCGAGGCGGTGTATCAAGCGGCGCGTCCGTTGTGGCGCCTGGCGCAGTCGCGCATGCACGAGCTGGCGGGCGCGGAGCAGTTGTCGGCGCTGCACGGAATGATTGAAACCATGCTGCCACAACTCGATGCGGCCGGCGTAGACGAAAATTGAGCTGACATTCGAACGCGAGCATAAACATCATCAGGAAGCATCATGGATAAGAATTGGCGTACCCCGGTAGTTGTGCTGTTGGCCGGCGCATTGATCGTGAATTTTTCGATGGGCATTCGCCATGGCATGGGACTGTTTCAGATACCGATGACTGGCGATCTCGGCTTCTCGCGTGAGTCTTACGGCTTCGCTATCGCGGTACAAAACATCATGTGGGGTTTCAGCACGCCGTTTCTCGGCATGCTGGCCGACAAACACGGCGCGGGGCGGGTAATTGCTGTCACCAGCGTGATCTATGCGCTTGGCCTGTGGGGGATGGAGCTGGCGACTACGCCGCTGATGCTGGCGCTGACTGGCGGCGCGATCATCGGCATCGCACAGGGTGGCTGCACGGTGGGGGTGATCACCGGGGTGATCGGCCGCTCGGTGGCGCCGGAGCAACGCCAGCAGGCGCTGGCGATTTCCGGCGCGCTCGGTGCTGCCGGCCAGTTTTATTTGACGCCGTTATTGCAGTGGGTGATCAGCAGCTACGGCTGGCGTGCGTCATTGCTGGTGGCTGCTGTGCTGATGCTGATGGTGATTCCGCTGGCATTGGCATTAACCGAGCCGGGACGAACGCGCGGCCCGGTGCCCGGTGCGCAATCGGTGGGCGCGGCGATTCGCGAGGCCTGGGGTGAAAAAAGTTTTCGCTTGCTCTGTCTGGGCTTTTTTGTTTGCGGGCTGCAAGTGGTATTTATCGGTTTGCATTTGCCCGCTTATTTGCGCGATCAGGGCATGAGCGCCAATGTTGGTGTGGTCGCGCTGGCCCTGATTGCGGTGGGCAATATCATTGGAACCTACGTCTGGGGCATGCAAGGCGCGAAGCGGCCGATGCGGTATTTACTCTCGGCGATCTACCTGCTGCGGGCGGTGGTGATCGTCGCTTTCATCACCTTGCCGATCTCGCCGGTGAGTGTGTACCTCTTTGCATTTTTCATCGGCACGCTGTGGCTGTCGACCGTGCCGCTGACCAACGGGCTGGTGGCGCGGATTTTCGGTGTGCAATATTTATCGATGCTGGCGGGTATGGTGTTCTTCGGTCATCAAGTCGGCAGCTTTTTGGGCGCGTGGATGGGCGGGTATGTGTTTGATCACACCGGCAGCTATACGATTGCTTGGCTGATTGCCGCGGCGTTTGGGGTGTTCGCCGCTGTCGTCCATTTGCCGATTGACGAGACGCCGCTGGTGCGGCGGGCGATGGCGTAACAACTCGTCTGCGGATTCGCACCTACAAGCGCTTTGTGTCGCGCGCAGCCTGGTGCGGCTGTCTTACAATCCGCGCCCATGCGCCAGATCATTCTCGACACCGAAACCACCGGCCTCGATCCGGCTCACGGCCATCGCATTATCGAAGTTGGCTGTGTAGAAATGGTAAATCGCCGTTTCACCGGCAACAATTTTCATCACTATCTCAATCCGGAGCGTGATAGTGACGAAGCGGCGCTGGAAGTCCACGGACTGACGCGCGAATTTCTCTCCGACAAGCCGAAGTTCGCCGAGATTGGGCAGGAACTCGTCGCGTTCGTTGCTGGCGCCGAGATCATCATCCACAATGCGCCATTCGACCTGGCGTTTTTGGATGCGGAGTTGGCGCGCTTGAAGCTGCCTAAATTCCGCCAGCATGTCAGCAACGTGACCGATACGCTGGTGATGGCGAAAGAGGCCTATCCGGGCAAGCGCAACAACCTGAACGCCCTGTGCGACCGCTACGGTATTTCAAACGCGCACCGCACTTTGCACGGCGCGCTGCTCGATAGCACATTGCTGGCCGAGGTGTATCTGGCAATGACGCGCGGGCAGGATGGCTTGATGATGGACGTTGACGCCGGTGTAATGCACGAACAGACCGCCGATGAACCGCAAACTCCGCTGGCGACATTCGTACTGCGCGCCAGCGCTGATGACGACACCGCACATGCCAGCGTGCTCGCCGCAATTGCCAAGGAAATGCGCGGCGCGGCGGTATGGTGAGTTGTTGGCAGCGGCGCCGCGGTAGTGCAGCGAATGGGCAATCGAGTGCGGAGACCCGCGTGCGCCAACGGCGGCCAAGGTTAAATATTGTCAATTGCTGCGCTGTGCTGCGCCGGGCCAACCCGGAAAGCTACAATTAATGTCGTCGAATCAGCGTGACGGCGCGTTAGTGTTCAGTTCACCTGTGCTGTGAACGGCATCTATTCCAACTTGGAGGAACAACATGAAGACGATCAAATTTGCAGCCCTAGGTGTGGCTGCGTTTCTGGGATTTTCCGCAGCAGCAATGGCCGGCAGCATCAGCGGTGTGAAGGTAGAGCCGGCCAATGCGACGGTTGGTCAACAAGTGAAGGTGACCGTTGATGGCACCGACGAAGGCATATGCGGACTGCGCGTCGAATACGGTAATGGTGAATTTGACTTGACCAAGATGAGCGAAGGCAAAGACAAATTTCCGCGCAGCTTCATGAAGTCTTACAACAAGGCGGGCACCTACACCGTGACTGCCAAGGGCGGCAGGGACGGTTCGGCGATGGGCTGCCCTGGCGAAACCAAGGCTACGGTGACGATCGCTGAAGCGCCCAAGCCGGTTGCCGTAGCGCCTGCCGCACCCGTAGCTGTGGCTGCTGCTGCGCCGGCTTGCCCGGACGGATACGTGCTCAATAAGGCGTCGGTACAAAAAACCGGCGCCTACGCTTGCGCCGCGAAAAAAGGAGCGGTTAAACCTGAAAAGGCGATGGAATGCCCGGCTGGCACTGAGTACTTCGCGACGCCTAAAGGGTCTTCCCTAGGTTGCAAGAAGGCAGTTGCCAGGAAGTAATTGGAAAACGCCGGGTGACTGACACTAACGGCGTCTGTGAAACGCACCTATCGTCTTGCGGCCGGGCAGGTGGTTTTTCCGGGCTTAGGCGATAAGGTGCGCGTCTTTTTGATCCTGTGTTGCGCATTCGCGTCTGGCTGGACTGATGCGCAATCCAGCGCTGGCACGCCATTGCCGCTGCCACAGTATCCGGCGGGTTCAATTTCCTCCGCGGCGCAAGCTGATCAAGCCTTGCTTGACGCCAAGCGCGCACGCGTTGAACAGGAAAAGTTATTCGATTCCCGGCGCAAAGTTTGTTATCAGAAATTGTTGGCCGAGCAATGCCTTGCGCCAGAACGCGAGGACAATAACCTCGCGGTACGCAAGATTCGCGCGGTGGAAGTCGAAGCGCGTGCGTTCAACCGCAACGAAGCCGCCCGTGAAACTGCCGCCAGACGAAATGCTCAAAATGCGCAAACAGCTGCGGGCAAATTGCGCCGTGAATCGGAGCAAGCGCAGCACAGTGCGGAATTGAAGAAAAAAGCCGTGCGCCATGACCAGGCGGCACGCGAATTTGAATCGAGCGCGCCGAAGCGGGAGCAACGCGCGAAAGAGTCTGAGAATCGGGTGCGCGAGCGGCGTGAGGCGCAGCTGAAAAAAGCGGCGGAAGAAAAAGCGCGCAGCGCTGAACGCTTGGAACGGGTTCGTGCGCACGAGAAAAAAGTCGCTGATGTCCTGCGCCGCGCGAAGGAAAAGGACGAGAAGGCTCGTGAGAAAGCGGTGAAGCCAGCGCAGGGACCGGCAACGCCGGCGGGCAGGTCATAGCATCACCAAACCGTTAGAGCCAATAAATATGCCCGCAGCGAGCGGGCATATTTTATTGGCGGCAGTAAAGCGCCCATCAAGCGTCAGTTAGTTGCGGCTGGTCAAGCGCGCCTGTCAGACATTGCGCATGTAACCCTCGACGCATTGCGCCCGTTTGTTTTCCGTGCTGGCAGGCGCGCTGCCTTTCTTGGCCTTCTTTGCTTGGTTCTTGCCGGCCGGCAGATCTGCGCAAGCCAGTTCTGCATTTTTCTTGATCGCGCAAATGTTGTCCCAAGGATCGTCGAGCTTGGTGCAACCTGAATTGGGCTTGCGCTTGATCACTCGTTTCTTGGCAGCTGGGGCTTTTGCCTCGGCAGTCATCGGGGCAACAGGCGCTGTGCCAGCAATGGGAGCAGGTGTTTTGGGTGCCGCAGCGCCTGAGTTTGTCGCCGCTGCTGTCGCAGGTTTGGCAGGTGGAGCCGCAGCGGCAACTGGCGCTACGGTAGGTGCGGCGGCGGCGGGAGTAGCAACCGCGGGTGCCGGTGTCGTTGGCTTGGCAGCAGGTGCCGCTTTGTCCTGCGCCAGAACGGGCGCAGACAGGGTCGCCAACAACACAAGCCCAAAAGTGAAAATCCGGGTGTTCATGCGTGTCATTTGCGCCTCCCTGAAGTGACAATCCAAAGTCAGACTTACCTTGAGGTAAGTCTTGCAACTCATTGTACTCGTTTTATTTTTTTCCGAAAAGACTTCCGAATACGCCTTTTTTCTTTTCCGGCGCGGGCGGCGCCTCTGCCGCTTTGACAACTGATGGCACGACCGGTTTGGGACGCGGCGGCGGTGGCGGCGGCGGTTTGGCTTTTTCGTCTTCGAAGTAAGTCAGCTTGGCAATCGCCAGTGAGATATTGTCGCCGCGTCCGTTGCCTTGCAGGCGCGCCATCGAGATGAGTTGTTCACTGGCGACACGCGGCGGGCAGGACGCCAGGATCGAGCCTAGTTCATAGTCGCTGAAATACGCCCACAAGCCGTCGCTGCACAGAATGAAGATGTCGTCTGCTTCGAGCTTGTCGACACTGCCAAAATCGATCAATGGCGGATTGGCGGCACCTAGGCAATGCACCAGAATGTTTTTATTTGGGTGCCTCTCCATGTCTTCTTCCTTGATCTTGCCTTCGCGGAAGAGTTGTTCGACATAGGAGTGATCGCGGGTGCGCTGGACCAGTTTTTGGCCGCGATAATGATAGAGGCGGCTGTCGCCCACATAGGCCCAATCGGCTCGCTCTTTTTGCAGCAACATCGCGACCACCGTGCTATGCGGCTCGGCTTCGCTGGTGTAGCTCGACAGCGTAATGATCAGGTGCGACTCGTGGATGATGCTGGTGAGCAACTTTTTCGGCGAATCGGTGCCAGTATGAAAATTGGCGAAGATTTGCTGTGCCGTGGACATTACCTGCTGCGCAGCCATTGCGCCGCCAGTGTGGCCACCCATGCCATCGGCGACGATGAACAGAATCACGCCAGGCTCTTTTTTGCTCTGGATGATGACCAAGCGGTCTTGTTGTTCTTCGCGGTCGCCGATGTGCTGGCCGGTGCCGGCTTCGAGTCTGATGGGCATGGGGATAAATTATAGCGGCATTGGGGATTCTTTAGCGGCTTAGTGCCGCATTGGTGGCGTCGATGACGGCGGCCGGGCTGCTCCAGCCGATAAGGCGGAGCCGATGGTTGCTATTGAGGCGCCAACAAGCCGCTGTCGCGGCCATTGCGAATCATCGCGTCGCATTGCGCGGATGTGAGATGGGTACGTTGGGCCCCGGTATCGGCATGCATGAGGTTGTCCAGCGCCTCGCTGTGCGCACCGGAATTGGCCAGCACGTGAACTAGTTCGTGTGCCAGGGTTTGCGGCAAATCGGCAGCTTCGCGCGTAACCCAAACCGTGTCGCGCAGCTCGGGCCGGGTGCGGGTGTTGCCGGCGCCAAATGCTTCGGCGTCAAAAGCCGGCTGGTTGCGGCTGCGTGCAACGAAAAACACCGCCGGGCGTAGTGGCGAAATCGCTGCTGCGAGGCGGCGCGACGCCGGGGTGTACAGATCACGAAAATCGGCGCTGGTACGCACCCGCAATACGTTGATCGCAGAGGCGCCGGCATCGCATTGACGCAACAGCGTTAGTGCCGCGGCGATGCCATCGACGGCTTGTTGAGTAGTCCATCCCGACTCGTCGACCACCACTGCGGTCAGTTTAAAACCATACCGGAAAGAGGTACCCGAAAGTTCAATTTGCGCTCGAGAAATGACCGTGGCAATGTCTTGAGCCTGCGTCTGCGCGCCAGCCGGCAGCACGGCAACTGCACCGGCAAACGCAGCACAGCCGCAGAGCACCTGCAGCCACGCGTGTATCATGCGTAGCATCCATTTGCACGAGAGACGAGCCGTTTCAATGCTGACAGCAGAAGACATCGAAGCAATACACCAGCGGATTGTCGAGTTGCAGATCGAACACCGTGATCTGGATGACGTAATTGAGAAACTGAGCGCAACGCCTGAGCACGATCAATTGCAGTTGCGCCGCCTGAAAAAGCGCAAATTGCAACTCAAAGATACCATCACCTTAATGGAAATGCGTCTGATCCCGGACATTCCCGCCTAATGTCAGTGAGGAGCAGAGGATGAATCTGACCCAAAATCACAGTGCTTGCGCAGGCGGGGCCGGTTGGCGCGATACGGTGGCAGCTGGCACCGTAGGGTTGCTGCAAGCGGTGGTGCTGTTGTTTTCGGTGCTCGCACCGCTGATGCAGTCGCCAGCGCAGGCCCAGGGACTCGAAATCATTCAACTGCGCAATCGTCCGGCAGATCAGATTTTGCCCATCGTGCAACCATTGGTCGAACCAGGTGGCGCGGTCAGTGGCACCGGGTTTCAATTGATTGTGCGCGCCAGCGCCGCAAATTTGGCACAAATCAAACAAGTGGTCGCCAGCCTTGATCGCGCCGCGCGCCAGTTGGTGATATCGGTGCGACAGGATACCGATAGCCAGGCTGAGCGCGCGGTAGCGTCCGCTGGTGTCGTGCTGTCGCCGGGCAATAGCCGGGTGAGCGGCAACATCACGGACAGCTCCTCGCAAGGTCGCGACAACCTCTCGCAGCAGGTGCGCACGCAAGAGGGAGCTGCGGCTTACATCTCGGCAGGCAGCAGCGTGCCAGTCGTCGCGCGCACGGTACAGCGCACCGTCAACGGCGTGGTGGTGCAAGAGACTGTGACGCCGCGTGACATCGTCTCCGGTTTTTACGCCACGCCGCGGGTGAATGGTGACACCGTGTTTCTCAATATTTCGACCCAGCGGGATACGCCCGGCAGTTTTGGCGCGGGTAGCGCCAATGTCAATCGCATCTCATCGACGGTCTCGGGCAAGCTCGGGCAGTGGATCGAAATAGGCGGCGTGAATCAGTCGAGTGCATCGGAGTCGAGCGGAATCCTGTTGCGTTCGTCGGATGCCGGGCAGTCAACACGGCGGGTGTTTTTGCGCGTCGACGAAGTGCGTTAGGCGCGGATTAGAAGCATGCCACTCAACATCCCCAATCTGCTCACTTGGCTGCGCATCCTGTTGATTCCGCTGGTGGTCGGGGTGTTTTATTTGCCAGGCGAATGGCTGGCCGCACACGAAAAAAATCAGACGGCCACCTTTATATTTGTACTCGCGGCTGTGACCGACTGGCTCGATGGCTGGCTCGCGCGCAAGCTGAACCAGCAATCAGCATTTGGCGCGTTTCTCGATCCCGTAGCGGACAAGCTGATGGTGGCGGCCGCATTGATCGTTCTGGTGCAATTGCTGCGCGTGGACGGGTTGATTGCGTTGATAATTATCGGCCGCGAAATCGCAATTTCGGCACTGCGCGAATGGATGGCGCAGATCGGCGCGGCCAAGCTGGTCGCCGTCAATGCATTGGGAAAAATCAAAACCATCGTGCAAATGGTGGCGATTCCCGTGCTGCTGTTTCACGACGATTTTCTCGGTCTTTTCAACGCGCACGCGCTGGGTACTTGGTTGATCTATGCTGCGGCACTGTTGACGCTGGCGTCAATGGCAATTTATATTCGCGCCGCGGCCAGAGTGAGTGTGTGAACCAGTTTTGTACATGCCGATTGGTGGTGGCCCTGCATTCGGTATTTGCATACCGTGTCCGGAATTTGGTATAATTGTTTTTGTTGCAAAGCGGGAGTAGCTCAGTTGGTAGAGCGCAACCTTGCCAAGGTTGAGGTCGAGAGTTCGAGACTCTTCTCCCGCTCCAGATAAAAAAAGGGAAGCAAAC
>JAYVSR010000129.1:0-5903 GCA_043775155.1 Burkholderiales bacterium
GTGATCAGCTTGTATTGCTGAAACCCGGCCGGCAGCAGACTGAACATCGCATCCACCCCGGCCGCGACCGAGATCGCAATCGTCAGCACATAGTCGAGGATCAGCGCCGCGCCGGAGACGAGGCCGGGGTACGGCCCGATCAGTTGCGTCGCCACCCGGTAGCCGCCGCCGCCGGTGGGGAATAGCTCGATCACTTGGTTGTAGGCGAGCGCGATGATGAACACCGTAATGATGGTGGCAAATACCAGATACAAGCCGACACCAGTGTTGGCGCCAAGCGCCAGAAACGTTTCTTCCGGGCCGTAGCTCGCAGAAGAGAGGCCGTCAGCCCCCAGGCCGACCCACGCAAAGAACGCTATCAACGCGGTGCCGTGGCGTGTGTTGGCGTTAAGCGGATCGAGCGGTTTGCCGATCACAAACTGCCGCAGTTGATCGAATGTCATCATCGTTGTTGACCTCCGCGCCGCACGTTTTTGAAGGTTTTGCGGCAGGTGGGCGCGAACTCTACTCCTATTTTTAACGCCCCGTGTTGCGGCGCATCAATTTTTAACAATCGTTGAAATTCGTAAAAGCGTTCCAGCATCCGTGCGATGCCGCTGGGGCCAGAGTCTGGGTACACTCTCGGACGGCAGCCCCTCAACCCGATGCAAAATTCATCATGTCCAAGACCCCCGTTATCACCACCGCTGCGCCCGCCGCGATTGGCCCGTATTCGCAAGCCATCAAGGCGGGCAACACGGTCTATTTGTCCGGACAGATAGGTCTCGACCCGGCCAGCGGGCAAATGGTCGAAGGCATCGATGCGCAAATCGTGCGTGTGTTCGATAACTTGAAAGCGGTGGCAATAGCGTCTGGCGGCAGTCTGGCGCACGCGGCGCGCGTGACAATTTATCTCACCGACCTCGCGCATTTCGCCAAAGTGAACGAGGCGATGGCGAGTTATTTTCCAGTGCCGTATCCGGCGCGCGCGGCGGTCGGCGTCGCCAGTTTGCCGCGCGGTGCGCTGGTGGAAGCGGACGCGATTCTGGTGATTGATTGATTGATCGTTGACTTCGATAGTCGGTGACGAAATCATGCCAGTACTTATCATCATCGGTTTCCTGCTTGCGCTTTGGCTATTCATCGTTTGGGATCGGCGCCGCCTGAGCAAAGAAAAGTTTGTTCCTCCTTCACCCGATGCAATGCCTCACGGGTGGACTCCATCTGTCTGGGCAAAATGGCCAATCCATGCTGGTTTGTCCGCCGCTATGGCGACCCTCGGCTTCGCCGAGTGGCTAAACCTCACAAGTCCCCTGTTCACGGGACGGTGGTCCTTTCTTTCCGCCTTGGCTTATTCGCAATTTGGGCCGTTCGGCATCGTGTTGCTTTGGTTTGGTTTGCCGGTAGTGCTCGCCGTCATCGCCTTTACATCTTGGCGTGCGTCCACGTAGCTAGCGAGGTTCAGATGGCAAACTCACGTGGTCGAGTAGTTCGGCGAATTTCACGATAGCCGTGACTATGGATTGGCCCATCAGTCAACGCATTACCGACCTGAGCGCCTCGTCGCAGCAGGAGACAGGACACTCACTTTCCAAGCACGTGCCTTGCGGAGACAAGGTTGGCACCAAAGTCACAGAGCTTGGATTGGTGATTCTTGCGACGTCCGAGTTCGAACTGGAACAGGCCGTATTCACACTCCAACAAGCGGTGCCGGGCCTGATGGTCGGGAAACCGCAACTCAATTACATCTATGTTGATGGCGACAAATTCCTCGAACCGTATTCCACGGTGATTGTGGATGTGCCTGAGGAATCGGCAGCGCACGTCTTGGCCGATCTTCTAAGTCGCCGCGCGAGGTTGGAAAGTGAAATCAAATTAAATGGCTTGGTGACGATTAAGGCCGAAGCGCCAATGAGCGAGTTGTTCGGGTATTCCACCTCGTTGCGTTTACTCACGCAGTCAAGAGGTTCGTTCAAACAGACTTTTTCTGGCTACCGGTCAGGACCTTCGATGGACGGTACTGGCTTTGAGCACGCGTAAGACGACACGGCCGGCGCCGAAGAGTGCGTCCAAGGCCGCAACCAAGCGCAAGGCCACGCCCGGCCCGTCCGGCGTTTCGTCTTTGAAATCACGCCTCGCCAAACTAGGTTTGGTGTCGCGCTTCGATCTGATCCTGCATTTGCCGTTGCGTTACGAGGACGAGACGCACATCACGCCGATGGGCGATTTGCCCGACGGCGCGTTCGCGCAAGTCGAAGGCGAAGTGGTCGAAGCGAACATTCAGTACCGCCCGCGCCGCACGCTGATCGTGCGCATGCGCGACGCGACCGGTGTGCTGGTGCTGCGCTTTCTCAATTTCTACGGCAGCCAGGTCAAGCAGTTGACCGAGGGGAAGCGTCTGCGTGTATCAGGTGAAGCGCGCGGCGGGTTTTTCGGCGCCGAGATGATTCATCCGCGTTATCGTGAAGTCGAAGAGGGCGCGCCGCTGCCACTCTCATTGACCCCAGTGTATCCGGCCACCGCCGGTCTCGGGCAAACCACCTTGCGCAAGGTGGTGGTCAATGCGATTGAGAGCGCGCGGCGCGATGACGCGATGATTGATACCGCGCCGCCCGAAGCATCGGGCGGCTTGAAGCTGGTGTCATTTGCCGAGGCGATCGACGCCCTGCACTTTCCCGCGCCGGGTGCCGGTGCGGCGGCATTGGATCGTGCGGCGCATCCGGCGTGGCAGCGATTGAAGTTCGACGAGTTGCTGGCGCAGCAGCTTTCGTTGCAGCGCGCCTACCGGGCGAGAAGGCTGGAAGGCGCTCCCAGACTGGTTCTTCACGGTATTAGTGCCGAAGAACCGCTCCAGGAGCGGCTCTTGTCGGCATTGCCTTTTGCACTTACCAAAGCACAGCAGCGCACGCGGGACGAAATTTTGCATGATCTCGAAGCGCCGCATCCGATGCGCCGCCTGCTGCAGGGCGATGTCGGCAGCGGCAAGACGATTGTGGCCGCGCTCGCCGCCGCCCGCGCCATTGATTGCGGGTATCAGGCCGCGTTCATGGCGCCGACCGAAATTCTCGCCGAGCAGCACTACCGCAAACTTTCGCACTGGCTCGAACCCTTGGGTGTGCGGATTGCATGGCTCTCCGGCAGTTTGAAAAAAAGTGAGAAGGCGCGCGCTGCCACGCTGATCGCCAGCGGCGAAGCGCAACTGGCCATCGGCACGCATGCGCTGTTTCAGCAATCGGTCGGGTTTCATCGCCTTGGCCTTGCGGTGATCGACGAGCAGCATCGATTTGGCGTCGGGCAGCGTCTGGCGCTGGCGCAAAAATCGGTCGGTGTCAAGGCGCATCAACTGATGATGAGCGCGACGCCGATTCCGCGCACGCTCGCGATGACCTTCTACGCCGACCTCGACGTCTCGATCATCGATGAAATGCCGCCAGGGCGCAAACCCGTGCTCACCAAACTCGCGGCTGAATCGCGCCGCGATGAAGTGATCGCCCGCGTGCTCGATGCGTGCCGCGATGGCCGGCAAGTCTATTGGGTGTGCCCGTTGATTGAAGAATCGGAAACATTGCAACTGAAAACGGCAGTGGAGACGCACGCACGCCTTGCGGCGCTGCTGCCTGATCTTGATGTCGGCTTGGTCCACGGGCGGTTAAAAGTAGCGGAGAAAGCCGATGCAATGGCGCGCTTCGTTGCGGGTGAAGTCGATGTGCTGGTCGCCACGACGGTAATTGAAGTGGGTGTCGATGTGCCCAACGCGTCTCTGATGGTGATTGAACATGCCGAGCGCTTCGGCCTCTCACAGTTGCATCAACTGCGTGGCCGGGTGGGGCGCGGCGTCGACGAGAGCGTGTGCATTCTGCTCTACCAAAACCCGTTATCGGAGAACGCGCGCGCGCGCCTGAAAGTGATGTTCGAGACCACCGACGGTTTTGTGATCGCACGTGAAGACCTGAAGCTGCGCGGCCCGGGTGAGTTTCTCGGCAAAGCGCAAAGCGGCGTGCCGCTGTTGCGCTTTGCCGATCTGGAGGCGGATGTCGAATTGATCGAGGCGGCGCGCGATTACGCGGCGCGCCTGCTAGATACGGCCGCTGATGGTGAAAAGCTGGCCGACGCGCACCTGACACGCTGGCTCGGCAGCCGTGAATCCTATTTGACAACGTGACAGACAATTTTCACCAAGGGTTGAAATCATGAGCGTGATATTTCGCACGGATTCGATTTTGCGGTGGCATCGCATTCACCGCCTGTCGCCTGCCGCGCGCCGCAGAGCCGCGCGTGGCAACGCGATTTGAATTGATTTGGTTTAATCACCCGCCATGAACTGGAAACCGGCGATCGAACGCCTCACGCTCTACGAGCGCCTGATGCGCCTGGACAAGCCAATCGGCACGTTGCTGCTCCTGTGGCCGACGCTGTGGGCGCTGTGGATTGCGGCGGCCGGCGAGCCAACCTGGCTGATGGTCTGGATTTTTTCATTCGGCACGCTCCTGATGCGCTCGGCCGGCTGCATCGTCAACGACTATGCCGATCGTGACTTTGACAAGCATGTGAAGCGCACGCAGGACCGGCCCTTGACCGCGGGCAAAGTGAGCGGAACCGAGGCGTGGGTTCTGGCGGCGCTGTTGGCGCTGGCGGCATTTTTGCTGATCGTTCACATGAACAAGCTGGTGTGGATTCTTTCGGTAGTGGCGCTGTTTCTGGCGCTGTCCTACCCTTACACCAAGCGATTTTTCGCTCTGCCGCAGGCCTATCTCGGCGTGGCGTTTGGGTTTGGCATTCCGATGGCGTTTGCGACCGTGCATGGCGCGGTGCCGTCGATTGCATGGTGGCTGTTGACAGCAAATATTTTCTGGGCCATTGCCTACGACACCGAATACGCGATGGTCGATCGTGACGACGATGTGAGGCTGGGACTGCACACCTCGGCGATTACCTTTGGCGCGTTCGACGTATCGATCACGATGCTCAGCTACGCGATGGCATTGTTCATCCTGGCGGCGATTGGCATTGATCTGCATTTCGGCTGGGCCTACTTTGCCGGGCTTGCCGTGGCCGGCGCAATGGCGATCTATCACTATTGCCTGATTCGTACGCGTACGCGCGAAGGCTGCTTCAAGGCGTTCATGCACAACAACTGGCTCGGCGCCGCTGTATTCGCCGGCATTGCGGCGGATCATTATTTGCGGTTGAACGCGTCGCCGGTATTGTGGCGTGGCATGGAGGCCGCATCAGGCGTGATGGTGCAATAGCACCAGCGACGCGGTGTTGTGGACGGTGGTCAGTCCCTGCCCATCTGTTCGCCCATTTCGCGGCCGCGCGCGCTCGCGGCATCGGCTGCGGCGATGATGGCTTCTTTGACTTGCCGCTCTGCCAACACCGCGAGTGCTGCCGCCGTAGTGCCGCCTTTTGAGGTGACCTTGGTGCGCAATGTGGCGAAGTCGTCGGGCGAATTGGCCGCTAGTTGCGCGGCACCGGCGAAGGTGGCGAGCGCGAGGCGTTTTGCATCCGCGGCGTTCAGGCCCAGTTTGACGCCCGCCTCGGCCAGCGCTTCGAGGAAATAGAACACATAAGCCGGGCCGCTGCCGGAAATTGCAGTGACCGGGTCGATCAGGGTTTCGTCGTCGATCCACACGACGTCACCTACTGCGCGCAGCACTTGTTCGGCGGCCGCGCGCTGCGCCGTATTGACGCCGCTGGCCGCGAACATGCCGGTAATTCCCATGCCGATCAGTGCTGGTGTGTTCGGCATGGTGCGTACGATGGCAGCGTGGCCACCGAGCCAGCGCGACAGATCAGCCACGCGCGTGCCGGCCGCGATCGACAGCACCAGTTGCTGCCTTAGTTGCGGGGCCACGGCCGCGGCGGCTTCGCGCATATTTTGCGGCTTTACCGCCATCACGATCAACTCGCTTTCGGCAACGAGG
>JAYVSR010000130.1:0-5105 GCA_043775155.1 Burkholderiales bacterium
CCGGCGAAAATCGCCTCGATGCCCGGCTCGTGGGAATACCTGTTCTATGTCGATATCGAAGGTCACCAACAAGACACCGTGGTTGCCACGGCGCTCGATGAATTGAAATCGATTGCGCCGTATTTGAAGATTTTTGGGTCGTTTCCGGTTGGCGATTATTAGCCGGACATCAAATACTTGAAACGCTCCTTCGCATTGTTTTCAGGTGTGGCGACCGTGCATTGGATTGCAGTTACGCTCATCATCGGCGTGCACTGTGCGCTGGGGACGTTGCTCTTTTGTTCGCCAAATGAATCAATCGGTTGGTTGCCTTATGTCGGGTTGGCAGTGTTTTCGGCAGGCGTGACCATTTTAGTATTTGTGCCAATTTGGCATGTACTGACTCGACTGAATCGCGTGAGTGTGATGTCCATCTTGGTATTTTGGTTTATCGGCGGTGTCGGTGTTCCGCTTCTTGCGGCTTTCGCAATCGCAGGTCAAGCGTTTTTTCGCAGCAATCCATTTCTTGAAATTCAGTTGTTGACCCTCAGTGGCGCTGCAGCATTCAGTTCAATTTTCTTTTGTCTCCAGTTACGCAAACCATGAACTACACCGACCTAGCCCCATCCTACGTCCGCGCCATCGCGCCCTACCAGCCTGGCAAGCCGATCTCCGAAGTCGCGCGCGAACTCGGCCTGGCCGAGAAGGACATCATCAAGCTCGCCTCGAACGAGAACCCGCTCGGTTGCAGCCCGAAAGCGAGGGCGGCGATGGTGAAGGCTATTGAGGAGTCTCACCTCTACCCGGACGGCAGCGCCTACGAATTGAAGGCGGCGCTGGCGCAGAAGTGGGGCGTGGCGATGGAGTCCATCGTCATCGGCAACGGCTCCAACGATCTGCTCGACTACATCGCGATGGCGTATCTCGCGCCGGGCGTCTCGGCCGTGTATGCGCAGCATTGCTTCGCGGTGTATCCGATCACGGTGCTGGCGCGCGGTGCGACCGGGATCAAGGTGCCGGCCAAGGATTACGGCAACGATCTGGATGCGATGCTGGCGGCGATTCGTGCAGACACCCGCGTGCTGTTCCTCGCCAACCCGAACAATCCGACTGGTACCTTCACGCCTTACGCCGAGATTCATGCCTTCCTGAAAAAAGTGCCGGCCAATGTGATCGTCGTGCTCGACGAGGCCTACAACGACTTTCTGCCGTACGAATTGCGCGCCGATACGGTGGCGTGGCTGAAGGAATTTCCCAATCTTGTGTTGACGCGCACCTTTTGCAAAATCTATGGCCTGGCTGGTTTGCGCTGCGGTTACATGCTGGGCAATCCGGACGTGTGCGACATGGTCAACCGCGTGCGTGCGCCGTTCAACGTCAATTCGATTGCGCAAGCTGCTGCGTTGGCGGCGTTGGGCGACGAGGAGTTCGTTGCGCGAACCTTTGAGAACAATCGCGCCGGCATGGCGCAGTTGATCGATGGTTGCAAACAGCTTGGCCTCGAATTCATTCCGGCGTTTGGCAACTTCATCACGATCGACGTCGGCAATGGCCCGGCAGTGTTCAACGCGCTGCTCAAACGTGGCGTGATCGTGCGGCCCATCGTCGGTTACGAATTGCCGAAGCACATTCGCGTCACCATCGGGTTGCCGGACGAGAACGCGCGTTTTCTCGCGGCGCTCAAAGAAGTGCTGGTCGAAATCGCTCGCGCTTCGATGAAGGACTGATCTTGATCGAACGGCTCGTCATCACCGGCGTTGGGCTGATCGGCGGCTCGTTCGCGCTCGCGTTGAAGCAACAAGGTTTGGTCAAGCGCGTCGTCGGCGTCGGGCGTGGCATGGCCAATCTCGAACGTGCGCTGGCGTTGGGGCTGATCGACGAAATTTCCGCGTCGCCCGCCGCTGCCTACGCCGCCGCCGATTACATTTTTGTTGCGACGCCGGTCGGCCAGATGGCACGTGTGTTTGCCGAGATCGCGCCGCAGTTGAAAGACGGCGCGGTGGTCACCGACGGCGGCAGTACCAAGAGCGATGTGGTGGCGTTGGCACGCGCGGCGTTTGGCTCGCGATTCGGCCAGTTCGTTGCCGCGCATCCGATTGCCGGCGCCGAGCTGACCGGCGCGGACGCGGCCAAGGTAGACCTCTACAAAGGCAAAAAAGTTGTCATGGCACCCCTGCCAGAAACCGCTCCAGGAGCCATTCTTAAGGTGCGACAGGTCTGGGAGGCTTGTGGCGCAAGGGTCTTCGAGATGACGCCCGAATTACACGACAAGACTTTCGCGGCGGTGAGCCATCTGCCGCACGTGCTGGCGTTCGCGCTGGTCGATGAAATTGCGAAGAAGCCGCACGCTGATACGCTGTTTCAATACGCCGCCAGCGGCTTTCGTGATTTCACGCGTATCGCCGGTTCGTCGCCTGAAATGTGGCGTGACATTTCGCTCGCCAATCGCGAGGCGCTGTTGATCGAGATCGACGAGTACCTGGCGCGGTTGCAGGCGGTGCGCAAGATGATTGACGCGCAAGACAGCACCGCGCTCGACGCCGTGTTCAGCAATGCGCGCAATGCGCGGCAGGCGTGGCTTGAGTCGCTTGAGACGCAGGGCAGTCAGGCGGCGTTGCCGGCGCGCCATGCCTAATCGTCTCCGCAAGCAGGAGCGGCTGGACGTGAGTTTGCTCCTGCGCGCAAAGGCGATGGCATCGATTGACACGAGAGACGAACACGTCGTGCCGCCAAGAAGAACTTAT
The DNA here is from genome assembly GCA_043775155.1 of Burkholderiales bacterium. Lineage (GTDB taxonomy): Bacteria > Pseudomonadota > Gammaproteobacteria > Burkholderiales > JAEUOS01 > CANJDH01. The sequence goes on from JAYVSR010000130.1 coordinate 2,724, forward strand.
GCGAACAAGCAACGGCGAAAGCCGACGTAACGAGGGGAACGATATGGATTTTCGAGAACTAACGAAGCTGCTGTTCAAGATCAGTGGCGCATGGATTTTGATTCAGACTGTGACGTCTCTGCCCGGCTATTTTGCATCGTCAGTGCAACTGCTCAACCAGTCGTTCACGCTGTTTTTCACGGTAACGCTTTTGCCGTTTCTCATCCCCGTTCTGATCGGCCTTTTTCTGTTGTTTTTTCCTGGTGCAGTGGCGAATCGCCTCGTCGCATCAAATTCAACTCAAAACCTGCCGGATGTAAATCAAATCGAGAGAGTTCTGCTGTCGATTCTGGGTCTTTATCTTCTCTATCGCGCGGTGTCAGATGCGATTTTCCTGTTGGTGAAATTTTTCTCTTATCGAGTTACTTTGCATCAACAAATGGCGAATGCTCCTCTCCCTGCCAATTTTTTGTTAGAGATGTATGGCAGTTTGATCGGTACCGGTTTTGAGTTTGTGCTCGCTTTGTGTCTGATGCTCGGAGCCAAACGAATTCAGTCAATGCTGGCAAAGCTGCGCGGGTAACACGCCTCGGAATCTGAATATGAATTTTCTCGATCTCGCGCCCGTCAGCCGCGCGCACGGCACGATCAAGCTGCCCGGCTCGAAAAGCATTTCGAATCGCACGCTGCTACTCGCCGCGCTGGCGCAAGGCGAAACCCGCATCAAAGACCTGCTCGACTCCGACGATACGCGCGTGATGCTCGCTGCGCTGGGGGCGCTGGGGATCGACATCAACGGCGAGGCCGAACGTGACGAACGCGGCCACGGCGAGCTGCTGGTCACCGGCGCAGGCGGCGTGTTCCCGGTCAAGCAGGCCGATCTTTTCGTCGGCAACGCTGGCACGGCGGTGCGCCCGCTCACCGCAGCGCTCGCGTTGAGCGGCGGCCACTACAAACTCTCCGGCGTGCCGCGCATGCACGAGCGGCCGATTGGTGATCTGGTCGATGGCCTGCGCGCGGTCGGCGCGGACGTTCGTTACACGGGCAACGAGGGTTACCCCCCGCTGGAAATTCATCCCGCCGGGATTCGCGGGATTTGCCTCGATGGCCCGGTGCCGGTGAAGGGCAACGTATCGAGCCAGTTCCTCACCGCGCTCCTGATGGCGCTGCCGCTCACCGGCAAGGCCGCGACGATTGAAGTGGTCGGCGAACTCATCTCCAAGCCGTACATCGAAATCACGCTCAACCTGATGCAGCGCTTCGGCATTGAAGTCGCGCGTGACGACTGGCGCTCGTTTCACCTTCCCGCTGCCAGCTATATCAGTCCCGGCGTGATTGCAGTGGAGGGCGATGCATCGTCGGCGTCCTACTTTCTCGCGGCGGGCGCACTCGGGGGAGGCGGCAAAAGCGGCCCGCTGCGCGTCGAAGGCGTCGGCCGAGCCAGCATTCAAGGCGATGTGAAATTCATCGAAGCGCTCGCGCGCATGGGCGCGAATGTGAGTGCCGGTGACAACTGGATCGAAGTGCGCGGCTTCGAGCAGGAAGAAAACCGCGCCAACAAACTGCGCGCCATCGACGCCGACTTCAATCACATCCCCGATGCGGCGATGACCATCGCGGTGCTCGCGCTGTTCGCCGATGGCCCATCCACCCTGCGCAACATCGCCTCCTGGCGGGTGAAAGAAACCGACCGCATCGCCGCGATGGCGACCGAACTGCGCAAGCTCGGCGCAACGGTGGAAGAGGGCGCGGATTATCTGCGCATCACGCCGCCGGAAAAATTCATCGCCAATGCCGCCATCGATACCTACGACGATCACCGCATGGCGATGTGTTTTTCACTCGCCGCGTTTGGCGGCGTGCCGGTGCGGATCAACGATCCGGCTTGCGTGAATAAGACATTTCCGGAGTATTTCAGCGAGTTTGCGAGGGTGGTGGCGTGAGCTCGATCAGACCTGTTGCTGAAGCAGCCATGTCGCCGCCGAGTCGCGCCGCACTTATAATTTCCACCATGCATCCACTCAACCGCAAACTTGACCGCAGCGCGTTTTCAGTAACGGATCATCGCGGTGCCGAAGACGCGGATCGTGCGTATTGGGCGGCGGCCAGCAGTGCCGAACGCTTCGCCGCCCTCGAATTGCAACGCCAAATCGCCTATGGCTATACGACTGCCCCGCGACTTCAAAGAGTTCTTGAAGTTGCTCGACAAACACGGCGTTGAATACTTGCTGATTGGCGGATACGCCGTGGCGTATTACGGCTATCCGCGTCCGACGGCTGATATGGATGTGTGGATCGCGATGCATCCTGACAATGCGGTGCAAGTGACCCGCGCATTGCGAGAATTCGGTTTCAGAACCCCGGACCTCGATGAGTCGCTTTTTCTCACAGCGGGAAACATCG
>JAYVSR010000131.1:0-4273 GCA_043775155.1 Burkholderiales bacterium
CCGGCCAGCGGCGCTTTGCCAACAGCGGACGGGATCAGCGCCGGGAAAATGGACAGCGATGCGCCAGCGGCACCGGCGAAAACAAAACTGCGGCGGGTGGGGTTGATCGAATGCGTCGAACTGGTTTTCATCATTGTCTCCTCGTGAATGAATAGCGTGCTTGAAACGTGCTTGCAACGTACGTGGAATGCGTTTGCAATGTCCTACCGAGCGCGCAACATGGAACTGCTCGGCATTGTCGCGCAATCCTGCGTGTGCCGCTGGTATCGGCCAAGAGCCGCTCCTGGAGCTATTCTTTGAGGTATGGAAAAAAACAAGGCTGTTGTGACCACCAGCGCCCGCGATGCCGACGCTATTCCTTGTTCTTCGCGCGTAACGCAGCCACCTGTTCGGCATTAAGCGCGCGAATGCGCTTGCCGTGCAGCAACAAAAACAGCTTCGCAGTTTCTTCCAGTTCTTCCACCGCGTCGCTCGCCGACGCCAGCGTCGAGCCGCCCACCACCGGGCCGTGGTTGGCGAGCAAGAGAGCATTGTGTTTGCCGGCGAAGCGCCGCACCGCGTCCGCCAGCATCAAATCGCCGGGCATGAAGTAAGGCACCAGCGGCAGCGTGCCGATGCGCATGGCGAAGTAGGCAGTAATCGGCGGCAGCACGTCGTCAGGGTTGATGTCGTCGAGCACCGACACGGCGACCGAGTGCGTCGAGTGCAGATGCACCACCGCGCCAATCTTCGCACCGGCTTTGAGGCGCTCTTCGTACATCGCCAAGTGCAAAAAATTTTCGCGTGAAGGCGCGTCGCCGGAAATCAAGTTGCCCTGCCAGTCGAGCTTGGAAAGGCGTGCGGGGTCGAGCGTGCCGAGTGAAGAACCGGTCGGCGTGAGTAGCCAGCCGTCTTCGAGCTTGGCGCTGATGTTGCCGGTGGAACCATGGGTCAGGCCACGATCGTAGATCGACTTGCCGATGCGGCAGAGGTCTTCGCGGAGTTGGGTTTCGGTGGGCATGGGAACGGTTCTGTTGAACTTGAATACTCACTCATCAAAGAGCATCGGCCTGCGCCAAGGCAAGGGTCTGACCATCGCCAAATGGTTCAAGTTTGAGAGGGTCATTTTTCAAACTTCAGTGGCAATGCTTCCACTTTACGCGCAGAATTCGGAATGAAATTTATGAATAAATAGTTATTAAAAATCAATTGGTTGGAAATTTTTATGAATTTTAAAAGTCTATTTTTATACATTTTCCAATTTTATTGAATTTATTGAATTAATAGATAAGTTATAAATATAATCAAGTTGTTACGAGATTTTAGTTACAAAATTATCGGCGTTTTATAAATTACTTAAGTTTACTCACCCAATGTGGCAATCTCCGTCCGCCCTGGTTTTCGATCACTCCGGCATCGCGCATGCCCGCCAGCAAATTACTGATCTTGTTTACGCGCTGATCATGGCTTAGCGCATCACTGAGTTTGTCCCAAAGCAGTTGGTCAATTTCCTTGCGTGTCGCGGCACCAAACTTCGCCAAATAATCGCTGACCAGTTTTTCATAGAACGCATCGTCCTGCGCGCGCGTGCGGATGTAGCCGGCCTTGTCGGCGTCAGTCATCGCCAAATCAGCGGATACAAACAAGTTGGGTCTGCGGCCCTCGATCAACTTGGCGCTACGCAAACGCCGCGCTGCCGTCTCATTGAGCGGCAATTTTTTCTGCACCCGATCCAGCGCAAGAATGTCAGCCAGCGGCAAATCAGTTTTCTGAATCAGCATCCGGCTGTAAGCCTCGTCCACCAGCGCGCCATGCAGAGTCATGCGCACCACCCGCGCTTCGGTCAGGTCGTAATCAGGCAGCGGGAAGTAGCGCTTGGCCTGCCCGATGAACATGGTGTGAATGCCGTAGCCCATCGTGTCGATCATGTTGATCTGCGCCATCGCCTGTGCCAAAAACGGATTGCGATAACGGTGTGGGATGCGGTTGCCGGACACATAGTCATCCGGTGCGCCGTCAAAAAATCCGCCTTCGTTTTCAAACACCAGCCGGTCAATCGTCTCGGTCACGACGATGCGCGCGCCGCGCTGGTAGTCCTGATGGGCGATGCAATTGTGCAGGGCTTCGAGAACGATCTTGCGGTCGTACTTGGCCAGTTCCACCGCCACCAGTTGCGCGTCAGGAAGAATCCGCAATTGAATGTTGCGAATCCGTTGATAGAGGAGCGAAGTCGAGAGCAAAAACGGCGGGCCAAAATGCTCGTATGCGCGCTCCGCGCCGCTCAAGCGCCAGGTCAATTCGGCCGGATGCGGCGAAAGAAAATGGGATGACTCAGGCCGACCCAGCAACAGCAGCGCCGCGCGAGTGATGCGCCCGCCGCGCGTAAGCTTGGCGCGGTCAAGAAACGTTGCCGCCTCCCAGCCCATCACCCCGGTAGTGCTGAACCGGTTCGCATGCTTCTGCGCGAAAAATTCGCGCGCACGTTGCAGCGCATCAGCGTCGAGGTCAGTCAACGCAGCATCAGGCACCACCTGCGCCGACCAATCCATCGTCGATTGCCCGCGAATTTCATCGAGCTTGTCCAGCCCCAGATTCGTCAGGCTCTGCCCAGCGCGGGCGTAGTAGTGGCCTTGCCATGCAATCGGCATCCCCTGTGGCGCAGCGGGAATTTCAAACAGCAGCACACGGCCTTGGGCGAGATGCAACTCGTGAATGTCGCGCAGCGTGATCGACGGCTCGGCACCCTCTGCGATTTGCATCTTCAAGCCATGCAGGCGCTCGCGCTCGGGGCGATAGTCCGTACCCGCCACCTTGCGGCTCTTGTCGTCCACGCCAAACACCAGCCAGGCTTTTTCTTCACCGCGCAAGTTGGCCTCGTTGGCGAGTGCGGAGAAATATTTGCCGATGTCTGAGGTTGAGAAGGTATCGCTGGCGCGTTTGAACTCGACCAGTTCGTCTTCCCAGCGTTCGATCAACTGAGACAGCAACGTCTGCAAGGCAAGCGCTTCCATCGGCTAAATTGCCCCAGCTTTGCCGGCTGGCGGCATCAATTTGAACTGCGTTCGCATGTGCGGAATTTGCCAAGCAGCCGGGTTGATTCAATGCGTCGCCGCCAGTTTGGCACTCGCGAGCCGGTTGAGGCTCACCCCTTCCTCCGCAGCCTGAAGCGCCAGCGCCCGATGCACTTGCGGCGGAATGCGCACTTTGAACTGGCCGCTATAAGTTTTTTCTGACAAGGGCGAGGGAATTTCCTCGCGGCTGCGTTTCATGTCCGCAATCACGCTTACAACCGTTTTGCGGATACCCGTAAGCGCCGCTTCGGGCGTCGCAGCCAGCCAACTGAGTGAGGGGAACTCGGAGCACAGGCCGACGTGCTCGCCGTCTTCGGGCGACCAGGTGACACGGTAGGTGTAGCGATCAGCGCTCATGAGCGGCCTTTCGAGGTTTGTTCAAGTTTCTCAATCGCCAGCATCACTTGGCGTACCTGATAGGGTTTGGCCTTGCCTTTGTCGTTCTGGATGTTGACGCGCGGATCGCCCGGCCACGGCGTTTTGTAAATGATGTGGCTGGACGCGGATTGGCGCGGCTTGCCGAAATAGGCGTTGCACACCGCTTTCAAGTCAGCAAAGCGCAATCCGGCGGGTTGATCCCGCATCTTCGCCAAAATGGTTTCGTGTGCAGTCATTCGCAAATGATGTCATTAATGACACCATGTGTCAAATTCAAAACTTGCCTCTTGCTCAGTTGATCTGACTCAACGACTTGGAAAAGAAATCCATCGCGCCGAAATTGCCGGACTTCAGCGCCAGCGCAACTTGAGGTGAGCCAGGCACGCCACCCACAGCCAGCGTCCACGGCACGCCGGGATCAATCTGCGGCCCAATGCGAAGCGATTTGACGTTGAGCGCCTGCACCACCGCGCCGGACGTTTCGCCGCCAGCGACGACGAGTTTGCGTACGCCCACTTCAACCAAGCCTTTCGCTACCGCCGCCAGCGCATCTTCAATCAACTTGCCCGCCGCCTCGACGCCGAGTTTTACCTGCACGGCTTTCACTTCCTCCGGCGTGCTGGTGGCGTAGATCAGCACTGCTTCGTTGCCGATGCGGGTCTTCGCCCAGTCGAGCGCGCGCGCGACCACCGGCTCGCCCGCAGCGAGCGCGAGCGGGTCGATACGAAATGCGGGCCGCGAGCGGCACCACTCGGCCACCTGTGCGTTGGTGGCAACCGAACAGGAGCCGGAGACGATGGCGGACAAGCCCTCGACGTGCGGCAATGTGGACGCCGAGGCCGCGT
>JAYVSR010000132.1:0-15551 GCA_043775155.1 Burkholderiales bacterium
GGCGTCAACGTCGAAGACCTGCTGATTTCGCAGCCCGACACCGGCGAGCAAGCGCTTGAAATCGCCGACATGCTGGTGCGCTCCGGCTCGGTCGATGTGGTGGTGATCGACTCAGTAGCGGCGCTGACCCCGCGCGCCGAGATCGAAGGCGAGATGGGCGACCAGCTCCCCGGCCTGCAAGCCCGGCTGATGAGCCAGGCGCTGCGCAAGCTCACCGGCAACATCAAGCGTACCAATACGCTGGTAGTGTTCATCAACCAGATCCGGATGAAGATCGGCGTGATGTTCGGCAACCCCGAGACCACCACCGGCGGCAACGCGCTCAAGTTTTACGCCTCGGTACGTCTTGACATTCGCCGTACCGGCTCGATCAAGGACGGCGAAGAAGTGGTCGGCAACGAGACCCGCGTCAAAGTGGTGAAGAACAAGGTCGCGCCGCCGTTCCGCGAAGCGCATTTTGACATTCTCTACGGACAGGGCATTTCGCGGGCCGGCGAGATTATCGAGTTGGGTGTGGAGCACAAGATCGTTGACAAGTCCGGTGCCTGGTATAGCTATAAAGGTGACCGCATCGGCCAAGGCAAAGACAACACGCGTAATTGGCTCAAAGAAAACCCGGCGGTGGCTGAGGAAATCGAAGCACGCGTGCGCGAAGCGCTCGGTGTGAAGAGAGGCATGCCCGTCGGTGACAAAGCGGGTGACAAAGCGGGCGGCAAAGGCGACGCGGACTAAGGCCGGGCGGAGCAAGGCCCATGTTTGCGCGGCGTAATACGGCGAAGAGCCGCTCCCAGAGCGGTTCTTCGGGCAGTTTTGGGCGGCGGGCGGCGCCGCGCCGGGAGTTGCACAACGCGCTGAACAACGAGGCAGCGGTTGAGCCGCAGGATGCCGAGTCGGGTTTGCAGCGCAGTTCGCGGAGCAGTTCCCGCAGCAGTTCCCGGAGTGGCGGCTGGGGCAGGCCCCGCAGCGACGCTGGCGACAGTGACGACGGTGCGCTGCCACCTGCCAAACTGCGCCTCAAGGCCATCGCCATGCTGGCCCGGCGCGAGCACTCGCGCGCTGAGTTACGCGGCAAGCTCAGGCGTTTTAGCAGCGACGCAGCAGCGATAGACGAGGTGCTGGACGCTCTGGCGGCTGGCGATTATTTGTCCGACGAGCGCGCCGCAGCGAGCATCTCGCGGGTGCGCGGTGCGCGCTACGGCAGCCTGCGCGTCGCCAATGATTTACGTAGCAAAGGCATCGGCGGCGAACTGGCAGTAGCCACCCTGGCTGATCTCAAATCCACTGAAACCGAGCGCGCACAGGCGCTGTGGCAGCGAAAATTTGGTGAGCCACCGGCTGACGCCAATGAGCGCGCGCGGCAAATGCGCTTTTTGCAAGCGCGTGGTTTCGCCTTCGATCTGATTCGTATGACCGTTCCTCTTGTGCAACGCGCCGAGTGATTGGTGCTGTAGTGCTGTAGTAGTGGGCGTCAGTGGTGCGAAGTGCGCCCGCAGCGTCAAGTCGTGACCTCGATCTCGTCTCCATTCTCCCGGAGTTTGGCCTGCAGTGCCGCAGCCCCGGCTCCCGGCGGCGGCAATTTTAATGCGCAGTAGAAATAGCACTGCTTTGCATTGACAACAAGACTATGGTTTGCAAAAAAGTCTGAAAAGAAGCTATAATCCAAGGCTTTCCGTCGTTGGCGTGGGCAGGGTATCTAACCGGCTTCAACTGCATGCATCAACGAAGGGTTTTCGTCCGTGCCATCAACTACGTGTCGAGCTGGGCGCACGGCGATCCACACAGAGCTTCACTCTAATTTGTCGAGGTAATATGGTCTCCATTCGTATGGCTCGTGGCGGTGCCAAAGGTCGCCCGTTTTACAACATCGTCGCCGCTGATTCACGCAATCCGCGTGACGGTCGTTTCATCGAGCGCGTCGGTTTTTACAACCCGCTTGCGAAAGAGAGCGAAGAGGGTCTGCGTTTCGACCTGGCCCGCGTTCATCATTGGACTGGTGTCGGCGCGCAAATGTCGCCGTCGGTCGTTCGTCTGCTCAAGCAGTTTGCAAAAAAAGCCGCGCCTGCCGCCGTTGCAGCAGCCTAAGCCTGTAGTGCTTGGCGGTAGCGGTGCGCACGATGCGCCGGTGCCGTCAGCGCAGGTAGCGTCGCCGAATTTGGCGGTGCCATCAGATCTAGTCGTGATGGCGCATGTCAAAGAGCCTTATGGATTAAAGGGCTGGGTCAAGCTCTACACTCACAGCGAAGAATCCTCTGGTCTCGCGCAGTTTGATGTTTGGTGGATCGCGGCGACGACGGACGGTAACGCGGCGAGCAGTAAAGGCGGCGGTAAATCTGGCGGTGCATCGCGAGATTGGCGTCGTGTTGTGCCGGAGCAAACCGGTGAACACAGCGGTGTGTTGATCGCCAAGTTGCCCGGGGTGAATGACCGGGATGCGGCGTTTGCGCTCAAGAGTTTTGAAATTGCAGTACCGCGTTCGGAGTTTGCAGCGCGCGGCGAAAATGAATATTACTGGGCCGAGTTGATTGGCTTGGATGTCGTGAACCGGCAGGGTGAATTGCTCGGCAGCGTGACGCAATTGATGGACTTGGGGCCGCATCAGGTGTTGCAAGTCAGGCTTCAGGGTGAAACGGCGGAGCGATTGATTCCCTTCGTCGAGCAGTATGTAGATAGCGTTGATTTGGCGCAAAAAGTGATTCGCGTCGATTGGGGTGCAGATTTTTAGGTGAAGGCGGCGTTAGCGGGAGAGGGCGCGATGGTGCGGTTCGGCGCGATGGTGCGGTTCGATGCGATCACGCTGTTCCCCGCGATGTTTGCCAGCGTCACGACCGAGGGTATCTGCGGCCGGGCGCACGATCAAAAGTTGTGGCAGTTGCAGTGCCAGAATCCGCGCGATTACGCTGACAACGCGTACCGCACGGTGGACGACCGGCCATACGGCGGCGGCCCCGGCATGGTGATGACGCCAAAACCGCTCGAAGCCGCGATTGACGCAGCGAAAGCGGGGCAAGAAGCGGCAGGCATGCGGCCCAAAGTGCTGTACCTGTCGCCGCAAGGTAAACGATTGGATCACGCAGGCGTGATGACGCTACGCGATGAAATGCAAAGCGGCACCGGTGTGGTGCTGCTGTGTGGGCGGTACGAAGGCATCGACGAGCGCGTGATTGCGCGGCGCGTCGATGGCGAGTTGTCGGTGGGCGACTATGTACTCTCCGGCGGCGAACTCGCAGCGATGGTGTTGATTGATTGCGTAGTGCGGCAGTTGCCCGGAGTGTTGAATCACGATGCGTCGGCCGAGCAGGATTCATTTGTGAATGGACTCCTCGATTGTGCGCACTACACCAGGCCCGAAGAACATGCGGGTTTGCGGGTGCCGGATGTGCTGTTGTCCGGCAACCATAAAGAAATTGCACGCTGGCGGTTAAAGCAATCGCTGGTGCGCACGATGCAGCGGCGGCCCGAGTTGGTGAGTCAATGGGCGGCGGGTGTGTTGAGTAAGGACGAGGTGAAGGTGTTGGCTGAGGCAAAGGCCGAACTGGCGCAAGCTGATTCGGCGAAATTACCAAGGTGAACGCGAACCTCGATTGACAAACGGCGTTACCAGGATCGTGAAGGAGTATCGTCACATTCCTGCTCTTGCGCCAAGTCCGCCAAAGGCGGCCTCGGTAAATGCCGAAAGGCAGAAAGGCAACATCATGGGCAGCATCATTGAGCAACTCGAAGCAGAAGAAATCAAGCGTCTGAACAAGACTATCCCGGTTTTCGCCCCCGGCGACACCGTGATCGTCAACGTCAACGTGGTTGAAGGCGAGCGCAAGAGGGTCCAGGCGTTTGAAGGCGTCGTCATCGCGCGCCGCAATCGCAGCATCGGCTCCGCATTCACCGTGCGCAAAGTGTCGTCCGGCGAAGGTGTCGAGCGTACCTTCCAGCTTTACTCGCCGCTGATCGCGTCGATTGAAGTCAAGCGCAAAGGCGACGTGCGCCGCGCCAAGCTCTATTACCTGCGTCAGCGTTCGGGCAAATCGGCACGGATCAAAGAAAAGCTGGCGATTCGTGCGGTGCGCGAAAAAGCTGTAGTCGAAGCGCCCGCAGCAGCGTAAGTTCAGGCGGATCAGATCAAGCGGGGCACCTTCGGGTAGCCCCGTTTTGCTTTGTGGCTAGAATGTCGTGATTCATTCTCTCCCATTCAATATCATGACTGCTACTGCAACGATTGCGCGCCCGGTGAACCTGACTGTCAAACTCGCTGCCGCTGATCGCGAACGCCTGGAGGTGCTCGCCGTCTCGAAAAAGCGCACCGCGCACCACATCATGAAAGAAGCGATCCAGCGCTACCTCCAAGAGGAGGAGAGTGAAGAGAGGTTTGTCAATGCAGCAGAAGCGTCTGCTGACGATTTTGAAAAAACTGGGCTGCATATCACTCTGGATGAAGCCAAGACCTGGGCCAAGGCGCTGAAAACCAAACCCAAGGCAACGCTGGCAAGATGCCACAAGTAAGGTTGTCGAGACGGGCGCGAAATGATTTGCCCCGGCTGCATGCGTTTCTTGCCAAGTGGGATATCCAGATCGCGCAAGAAGCCATCGACACGATTCTTTCGGCATTTGAAAAATTTCACATGCCCGGCATCGGCTCACCGGTTCCAGGCCGGCCTGGGTTGAGAAAACTGGTGATCGATTTCGGCGACACCGGATACACCGCTCTCTATCGTTACAACATGCAGGCCGATACCGTCCTCGTGGTCGCGATCAAGCATCAGAAAGAAAACGATTACAAATAGCCCAAGCGCATCACGCTCGCCCACCATCTCGAACGATGACGCGCGCAAGCTCGCCGTCCAAGACCCGGCGTTGTACAACGCAGGCCTCGACGCCGTGCGCGGCATCACGCCGGAAAAGTTGCGCACCCGCTTCAAAGAAGACCGGCCGTGGCGGCACGAGATGCTCGGCGATGGTCAATTCACTGGTCTCGAATTGCCCGAGGGCCACGTCTACAAACGCGCTGCCGTGCTGGTGCCGCTGGTCGTGCGCGACGCGTTGGCGCTGCTGCTGACGCAACGCCCGTTGCACCTCAAGCATCACCCCGGACAAATCAGTTTCCCCGGCGGGCGCGTCGAAGAGACCGACGCCGACGCTGCTGCGACCGCCTTGCGCGAGACCGAAGAAGAGGTCGGCCTCGCGCGCCAGCACATCGAGATACTCGGCACGCTGCCGCCGTATCACACGGTGTCGAACTACGCTGTCACGCCGGTGGTGGCGCTGGTGCAACCGCCGTTCGATCTACAACTAGACGCCAACGAAGTCGCCGACGCGTTTGAAGTGCCGCTCGATTTCATCCTCGATCCGGCCAATCACGAAAAGCGCAGCCGCCCGTGGGAGGGCCGCGAGCGGCACTTCTATGCGATGCCGTATGGCGAGCGCTTCATCTGGGGCGCGACGGCAGCGATGCTGCGCAATTTGTATCACTTCCTCAGAGCATAAAACGCGGAAACCGTTGGTGGGAGCGCGTTTCAGGCCTATTTCTCTGTCCGCCCGGCACGCTTCTTCGCTGGCACCTGACTCACCGCCCGGTCATACAGCCGCGCAAAATTCGCCAGCGAAAACAGGTGCGCGTAGATCCGTCCCATCAAGCCTTTCTCCACCAGGGCTTTGTGGTTCGCCGCCTTGAGGTCGAGAAATTTTTGCTCGTCGATGCGGAACATGCCCTTGAGTTCGAGCGCTTGTTTCCCGCCTTCGTTGACCTGCATGACAAACGGGGCGAATAGCTCCAGGCGCGTGAAGATCGCGCACATTTGTGCAGTGAGGTCGAGGTCGGCTTCGTATTCGGAGAGCAATTTTTCGCGCTCGGTCCATTGTGCGGTGGGCGCACCAGCGTGGTCGAACAAGGCGACGCCAGCGTTGTCGAGATAACTTTTGTCGATGCAGACGACCTTGTCGCTTTGCGGCTCGCCATCGACATAGACTTTGGAAATGCAGAACGGGTAACGGCGCACAAAAGCAGGCACGTAGGTGTCCGCAGCCCATTCCCCCTCGCTGCCGATAAACAAGTTTTGTTCGTTGGAGAGGCCCAACACCACCAGCGGCGCGTAACTCTTGCCCTCATCTGCCGTCGAGAACACAATCGGGTAATCGCGTGAGGCGATGATGAATTCGGAAAACGAGATCGCCATCGCGTTGAGCTTGCGGCAAAACTCGGGGGCCGCATTGCCACCGCCGGCGCCGAGATTGGGCAGCAGCACCTTGTGATTTTTTTCCAGCGGTACGATTTCGCCGTAGCCGAATGGGGCGGTGATTTGCATGGAGTTGTTTGCGAGGAGTTTGAGGAAAATGTAGCGCGAGCCGTGACCGAAACACGGGACAACGTGAAATGATTGTATCCGCTGTGCTATCTTCGCCGCATGACTGTGATGGCTCTTCTCGCTCTCTTGCTGCTGGAGCAAGTGCGTCCGCTGGACGACCGCACCAAGCTTAATCGACCGCTGTTTTCGGCCTTCGATTTCGTCGAGCACAACCTCAATGCGGGTGAACATCATCATGGCATCACGGCGTGGCTGGTGGCGGTGCTGCCGCTGTTGATCTTGTCGCTGGCGCTGTACTACGCGCTGGTTCAGGTGTCGGTGGTGCTGGCGTGGGTGTGCAATGTCGGGGTGCTGTATCTGACGATGGGCTTTCGTCAGTTCAGCCATCACTTCACTGATATTCATCGCGCGTTGTCGGAGGGCGATCTGGCGCGGGCGCGGTCGCTGTTGCGCGAGTGGCGCGGCCGGCCTGCCGATGATCTCAACTCGGGCGAAGTAGCGCGGCTGGCGATTGAGGAGGCGCTGATCTCCTCGTACCACCACGTGTTCGGCGTGTTGTTCTGGTTTGCGATTTTGCCGGGACCGGCCGGCGCGCTGTTGTATCGCCTCGCGCTCACGCTCAAGGGGCGCTGGGGCGAGAAGACTGGCGCTCTACATGGCGGCTTCGGAAATTTCTCGAATCAGGTGTTGGGTTGGCTGGATTGGCTGCCGCTGCGCTTGACCGCGCTCGGTTTTGCGGTGGTCGGCAATTTTGAAGACGCGGTGTATTGCTGGCGCAATCAGGCGGCGCGCTGGCGTGACCCGGAGCTGGGCATTGTGTTGGCGGCCGGCGCGGGGGCGCTTGGCGTCAAGCTGGGCAAGCCGCTGAAACAGGGCGTGACGCCGGCGGGCGCATCGATTGACGACCGCATCGAGATCGGGTTGGGGGACGAGGCGGATGCCGGGTCGTTGTCGAGCACCGTGGGTCTCGCCTGGCGCGCGCTGGTGCTGTGGATGCTGCTGCTGGCGATGCTGGCGGTGGCGACCTGGAGTTGACGGAGCGCGAGCGCTGTTGCACGCCTTCACATCGGATCGGCACCGGGCACGCGATCGAAATCTGCGTGACCCAAAACTGCGCTACGAAAACCGTTCGGTGCCACAGTGCCAGCAGGCGCTGAACTGACGTGCGTTAGCTTCGCTTCAATTCCGTCGCGAGTCGCTGAAACAAGCCAAGGCGCGTGGCGTTGATCTTGCCATTCGCCGCAGCGCTGCGCAGCGCGCAATCGGGCTCATGCGTGTGGCGGCAATTGGCGAACCGGCAGCGGCCGAGATAGGGCGAAAACTCGCCGAAGCCCGACTCCAAATCTTCGATGTCGAGATGATGAATCCCGACCTCTTGCATGCCGGGGCAGTCGATGATCGTGCTCGCCGCGTCGATCCGGTAGAGACGTGAAAACGTCGTCGTGTGTTTGCCGGTCTTGAGTGCAGCCGAAAGCTCGCTGGTCGCCGCGTTGGCATCGGGAATCAGCGCATTGATCAGGCTCGACTTGCCCATGCCCGATTGCCCAGCCAGCACCGTGCATTTGCCCAAGAGCCGCTCCAGCAGCGCTTCTTGGGCCGATGGCTGAGTGCCGTCGCGAGGCTTCGCTTTGAGCGTGATGATCTCGTGACCGGCGGCTTCGAACATCGCCAGCCGTGCGCGCGCTGCGGGCGCACCGGCAAGGTCGGTCTTGTTGAGCGCGATCAGCGCCGGCACACCGGCTGCGTTGGCAATCAGCAACACCCGAGAGATGAACTCTTCCGACGCCCACGGCTCGACGGCAGCGAGCACCAGCACTTGATCAACGTTGGCCGCAATGGACTTGCGCTTGAAGGCATCTGAGCGCTCAAGAAAATTGCGCCGTGGCAGCATAGTTTCGATCACGCCCTGGCCGGGGCCGGTGGCGCTGATCTCGACTTCGTCACCGCAGGCGGCGCCGTGCTTTTTGCCGCGACTGACGCAGTCTACTGCCGGCGTGCCTGCGAGCGTCTCAACTTCATAGCGCCGGCCGAACGTCGCGACGACGACGCCGCGTTGCCGGCTCAAAACTTAAGCAAGGCGTCGGCCTTGGCTGCGCAGATGAAATCGTTTTCCGTCAGGCCCTGCACCGAGTGGCTGTCATAGCGTACTTCGCACTTGTTGTAATGCACACGCAACTCCGGGTGGTGGTCTTCGCGGTGCGACACCCAGGCCAGCGCGTTGACAAACGCCAAGGTCTCGTAATAATTTTTGAACGCGAATGTTTTGACCAGTTGGCCGTCGATGATCTCCCAGGCTTTGAGTTGGGTGAGCAACTCGCGCGCGGTGCTGGCGGGGAGCGCGCTGCCGCCTTCGCAGGCGGTGCAGTGTTTGATCGCGAGGTCGCTCATGAGTAAAGTTCGCTCAAGCGGTTAAGGATGGGCCGGAGACGGTCAAGCAAACGACTTCAAGCGCGCCACGCGCAAGGGCGCGGGCGGGTGCGAGTCGTAAAACGCCGAGAACAAATGATCCGGCGTGAGCGTCGAGGCGTTGTCTTTGTACAGCTTGGTGAGCGCGCTGATCAGCGGCAGCGGGCCGGTGATGTCGGCGGCGAACGCGTCGGCCTCGTACTCGTGGCGGCGCGAGCTGATGCTGGTGAGCGGGTGCAAAATAAAGGTGAACACCGGCAGCACCAGCGCGAACAAGGTCAGGGCCGTGCCGGCGCCGATATGCGCGACGCCGAGACCTGCGTAAAACCACGACGCGTTGGCGAGTTGCCCCAATAGCCATAACCCGGCGAGCGATAGGGCGAACACGGTGACGATGCGCTTGACGATGTGGCGCTTTTTGAAATGCCCCAGCTCGTGCGCCAACACGGCCTCGACTTCGCTCTCGTCGAGCCGCGAGATCAGCGTATCGAACAGCACAATCCGCTTGGCCGAGCCGAAGCCGGAGAAGTAAGCGTTGCCATGCGACGAGCGTTTCGAGCCATCCATCACAAACAGGCCTTGCGATTTAAAACCAGTGCGCGCCAGCAGCGCTTCGATGCGCGCCTTCAACGAGCCGTCTTGCATCGGCACAAATTTGTTGAACAGCGGCGCGATGAAGGTGGGGAACAGCCAGAGCAGCAGCAGGTTGAACGCCATCCAGGCAAACCAGGCCCACAGCCACCAGAGCGCGCCGAGCGAAGTCATCAACCAGATCGCCGCAGTCAGCACCCCGCCGCCCAGCACCAGGCCGAGCAGCGCACCCTTGAGCGTATCGGCGATGAGCAGCTTCCAAGTCATCTGGTTGAAACCAAATTTGGCTTCGATCACAAAACTGCGATACGCGGCGAACGGCAAATCGAGTAGCGACAACACGGCGAACACTGCACCCGCGCCGAGCACTTCGACCCAGATACCCTGAATGCCAAGAGCGCCCTGCGTGACGGTCGCGGCCCAGGCAAACATCGTGTCGATGCCGCCCGCCAGCGTCAGCCAGACCAGCACGAAGGCGCTGAACACCAGCTCGATCAAGCCGAACGACAATTTGGCGCGCGTGTAGTCAGCCGCTTTGCGGTGCGCGGCCGGCTCGACGGCGGCGGCAAAGTCGGCAGGAACTGCATCGCGATGTGCCGCCACACTCTTGGCCTGACGTGCCGCGAGCCAAAATTTGAGCGCCAGCATCAACGCCAGTGCCGCGAGAAACGCGTAAGTGAAGACGCCGCTGGCGAGCGCGGGGAGGAGGGCGGAGGAGTTTGCGGCGGACATTTGTGGCGGAAACTTGCGGCGGACAGGCGTTATGCGACAATCAATTGATCACGAATTATGACGTATATGGGTATGGCACAAGACCAAAACAACCTCGTCTGGCTGGACATGGAAATGACCGGTCTGGCCCCGGACACTGACCGCATCATCGAGATCGCGGTGGTGATCACCAACTCCAATCTGGAGACCGTCGCCGAAGGCCCGGTGTTGGTGGTGCATCAGGCCGACGCCGTGATGAGCGCGATGGACAAGTGGAACATTTCCACCCACACCAAATCCGGTTTGATCGACAAGGTGAAAGCCTCAACCCTCGACGAGCGCTCAGTCGAATTGCGCATGCTTGATTTTTTGAAACTGCACGTCCCCAAGGGCGTCTCGCCGATGTGCGGCAATTCGATCTGCCAGGATCGCCGCTTTATGGCCAAGTGGATGCCCGATCTGGAAGCCTGGTTTCACTATCGCAATCTCGATGTCTCGACGCTCAAAGAATTGTGCAAGCGCTGGAAGCCGGAGCTGGCCAAAGGCATGATCAAGCACGGCAAGCACGAGGCGCTGGCTGACGTGTATGAGTCGGTTGAGGAGTTGAAGTATTACCGCGAGCATTTTCTGAAGGTGTAGCTGCCGCCGTTCGCGCCGCACTACGACCGCAGCGTCTCAATCAGCGCGGTCTCAATCGTAATCACGTTCTTCGCGTCTGACAGCCCGGCGCCTTCGACCAAAAACACGTCTTCGGCACGTTCGCCCAACGTGGTGATTTTTGCGGTCTGCAAATTGACCTGATGCTCGCCCAGCACACGGGCAATCCGATACAACAGACCCGGCCGGTCGCCCGCAGTGATCGTCAGGATGTGGCGCTGGCCGCGTTCATCCGGCCGCAAGTTCACCGAGGGCTCAATCGCGAAATGGCGCGCCTGGCGCGACACCCGTCCGGTCACCGGTTGCGGCAGCGGCACCGCTTTGGCAGTCACTTCCATGAGCGTGTTGGCGAGATTGCGCTCGACCGCTTCGGGCAGTCCGTGTTCCTGGCGGCTACCGCCGGTTTCCATCACAAAGAACGTGTCGAGCGCATAGCCGTGGCGCGTGGTGTGGATTTTCGCGTCCACCACCGACAGACCAGAGCGCTCGAAATAGCCGCACATGCGGGCGAATAAATCCGCCTGATCTTTCACGTACACCATCACCTGCAAACCTTCGCCAATCGTCGCGTGGCGCGCGCGCACCACCGGCTGCGCGGCGTCAACGCGGTAGTGCAGGGTACGCGTCTGCCAGGCAATTTCCTTGGCGTCGTGGCGCATGAAGTAAGCGAGGTCGAGCTGGTTCCACAGCGCTTCGTGGGCTTTGTCGGACAAGCCGTAGAGTTGCAGATTGGCCAGCGCTTCGGCCTGTTTCTGTTGCATGTCGGCATCGAAATCGACCTTGCCGCCGCGCAAGAGGCGGCGCGTGGCGCGGAACAAATCTTCGAGCAGCTTGCCCTTCCACGCGTTCCACACCTTCGGGCTGGTGCCGCGAATGTCGGCCACCGTGAGCAGATACAGCGCGATCAAATTGCGTTCGCTCTTGACCAACGCAGCAAAACGCTCAATCGTCTCGGGGTCGGACAGATCCTGCTTTTGCGCCACCGCCGACATGGTGAGGTGGTTCTCAACTAAAAACACGACGAGCTGGCTGTCTTCGCGGGGAATGCCATGCTCGCGACAAAAGCGCCGCGCATCGCTCATGCCCAGTTTGCTGTGATCGCCACCGCGCCCCTTGGCGATGTCGTGAAACAGCGCCGCGACATAGATCAGCCAATGGCGCTCAAAATTGGCCATCAGGCGCGAGCACAGCGGGTACTCATGCGCGTGTTCGAGCATGGTGAAGCGGCGCGCATTGCGTACCACTTGCAGAATGTGCTGATCGACGGTGTAGACGTGAAACAGGTCATGCTGCATCTGCCCGATGATGCGTTTGAACGCCGGGATCACGCGGCCCAAAATGCCCCATTGATTCATTCGCCGCAACTCGTGGGTGATGCCGCGCGGCGCCTGAATGATCTTCAAAAACAGACGGCGGTTTTCCGGATCGCGGCGGAACGCGGCGTCGATGCGGTCGCGCTCGCGCCACAGCGCACGCAGGGTCTGCGCCGTCATGCCCTTGAGTTCGGCATGTTGCTGCAATAGATGGAAACATTCAAGCAAGGCGCCTGGATGCTCCTCGAACACCGTGACGTCGTTCACCGCCAGCAAGTCGCGCTGGGCGTGAAACCGTTCATTGATCGCGCGTGCCTCAAACGCCGCGCCGGGGAACAACTGGCCAGCAATATTTTGCTGCAGAATCGTATTGATCTGCATGATCCAGCGCGCATTGACGTAGTAGCGCTGCATCAACTGCTCGCTGGCGCGTTTGCCGCCTTTGGCCGCGTCTTTCGCCGCGTAGCCAAACGCGTTCGCCATCTGCGTTTGGTAGTCGAACAAGAGACGGTCTTCGCGCCGCCCGGCGGTCAGGTGCAAACGCGCGCGCAACATTTGCAAAAAGTTTTCGCGCCGCGCCAGTGCATGCGCTTCTTCGCGGGTGATCAACTGGCGCGCGGCAAGTTCGTTCCAGGTGGTGCCGAGCCCCGCTGCGCGCGCGATCCACAAAATCATTTGCAGGTCACGCAAGCCGCCAGGGCTTTCTTTGCAGTTCGGCTCCAGGCTGTAGGGGGTGTCCTGATAGCGCGCGTGGCGCTGTTCGAGTTCGAGTTTTTTGGCGGTGTAAAACGCCCGCGGATCAAGTTGCAGGCGCATGCCGGCGTCGAGATCGTGCGTCAATTGTTTTTCGCCGGCCAGATGGCGCGTCTCGATCAACGTGGTTTGCACCGTGATGTCGGCGGCCGCCGTGGCGAAACATTCATCGAGCGTGCGGATGCTATGTCCGGCTTCGAGGCCGATGTCCCAAAACTGGCCGATCAGCGCTTCGACTTTGGCGCGGATTTCGGCGTCGGTCAGAGCGGCGGCGGCGGGTGCTGCGGTGTCATTTTTGGTGCCGTTGTCATGCAGCAGAATCAGTACATCGACATCCGAGCCAGGATACAGCTCGCCGCGCCCATAACCACCCACAGCGACCAGCGCAGCGTGATGTTTCAAGCCGGATGCGCGCCACAGTTCGACCAACGTACGGTCGACCAGATGGCAGTGACGCTTCAGCAAATGGCGCGTCTGGTTGTCAGCCAGAAACGCATCAAACAGCGCGCGCCGCCCGGCGCTCAATGTCTGGCGCAACGTCATTGCGGTGCTGGTTTGCAAGACGGCGGACATGGAGGAGAGGCAGGAGGGGCGGGAGAGGCGGAGCAGTGTGACGGCGGGGGCGGACAGGGTCGGGCGGGGGCGGACGGGGGCGGAGAATGGCTCTGGGAGCGGCTCTTAGCCCGATGCAGCAAGCGCCGGGTGGGGCTCGCCCTAAGCCGCCTGCAGACGACCGGTCTGCACCAGATGCTCCGGCAGCTTGGGCATACCCGGCGAGTGCGTCAGCACTTCATAACCGGTCTCGGTCACCAGCACAGTGTGTTCCCATTGCGCCGACAAGCTGCCATCTTTGGTGACAATGGTCCAGCCATCGGGCATTTCCTTGATGTCGCGGCGACCGGCGTTGATCATCGGCTCGATAGTGAAAATCATCCCGGCTTTGAGCTGCGTCAAGGTACCGGCCTGGCCGTAGTGCAGCACCTGTGGCTCTTCGTGGAATTTTTTGCCGATGCCGTGGCCGCAGAATTCACGCACCACCGAGAAGCCATTTTTCGCGGCGTGGCGCTGGATCGCAAAACCAATGTCACCCAAATGCGCGCCGGCCCGCACCTGCAAAATCCCCAGCCACATGCACTCGAAGGTGATGTCAGCCAGGCGCTTGGCGGCTATCGAGGGTTTGCCGGCGAAAAACATCCGGCTGGTGTCGCCGTGATAGCCGTCCTTGATGACGGTGATGTCAACATTGACGGCGTCGCCAGCTTTCAATACTTTGTCGCCCGGAATGCCGTGACACACCTGGTGATTGACCGAGGTGCAAATCGATTTCGGGTAGGGCCGGTAACCCGGTGGGCAATAGCCGAGCGGTGCCGGGATCGTGCCTTGCACGCCGGTCATGTAGTCGTGACAGAGCGCGTCGAGCTCGCCGGTGCTGATGCCGGGTTTGACGTGCGGTTCGATGAAATCGAGCACTTCGGCGGCCAATTTGCCGGCCACGCGCATTTTTTCGATGTCTTCGGGGGTTTTCAGGGTGACGGC
The DNA here is from genome assembly GCA_043775155.1 of Burkholderiales bacterium. Taxonomy (GTDB): domain Bacteria; phylum Pseudomonadota; class Gammaproteobacteria; order Burkholderiales; family JAEUOS01; genus CANJDH01. The sequence continues at coordinate 14,261 of JAYVSR010000132.1, forward strand.
CATATTGCTGCTTTATTTGCTTGGTACCGGAGCACCCAAGCCCTTTGATTCATTGAACACGTTATAATATCGGGCTGTCTTGGTTATTTCAAAGCATTTCGCTTTGAACCGGATTTCGGACGGTTGGGGTTTGGTTTAGCTTTCTTCGCCCATCCTGACTCGGTCCGAACCCGCCTCGACAAATTCGCACTTTCGCCATTGTAGGGTGTCCATCCGCGCTGTGAGAACTTCACGCGCGGCAGACTCCGGCGAAAGGTGGTTAACCCTCAAAACGTAAAGGAAATTCCATGGCCACGACCATGCGTGAAATGCTCGAAGCCGGCGTCCATTTCGGACATCAAACCCGCTTCTGGAACCCGAAAATGGCGGAATACATTTTCGGCCAGCGCAACAAGATTCACATCGTCAATCTCGAGAAAACCCTCGAGTTGTACAACGTGGCGATGAAGCATATTCGCCAGCTCGCCTCGAACAAGGGCAGCATCCTGATGGTCGGCACCAAGCGCCAGGCGCGCGAGATCATTGCTGAAGAAGCGAAGCGCGCAGGCGTGTCGTATGTCGATAGCCGCTGGCTCGGCGGCATGCTGACCAACTTCAAAACCGTCAAGGCATCAATCAAGCGCCTGAAGGAAATGGAGCCCCTGCAGGCCGACGGCGCGCTCGAAAAAATGTCGAAAAAAGAAGGCCTGATGTTTCAGCGCGAGATGGACAAGCTGAGCAAGTCGATTGGCGGTATCAAAGACATGGTGTCCCTGCCTGACGCGATTTTCGTGATCGACGTCGGCTACCACAAGATTGCGATTACCGAAGCCGGCAAGCTCGGCATTCCGATCATCGGCGTGGTCGATACCAATCACTCGCCTGATGGTATCGCTTACGTGATCCCCGGCAACGACGACTCGTCGCGCGCGATCCGCTTGTATGCACGTGGCGTAGCTGACGCGATCCTCGAAGGCCGTGCCCAGGTGATCAACGAGATCCTTGGTGCCGGCGAAGAAGAGTACGTCGAAGTTGTAGCCTGAAGACAAGTCAAGGGCGACGCATCATAGGCCGACCCGGTGCAGCGCCGGGTGTTGGCACAAAGGGGCAGCAGATTGCCCCTTTTTTTCAAGCCCCAAGCCATAGTTGTAGAGCAGAATCTCATTTAACCAAACGTTTAAGCAGGTAGGAAGAAACATGGCGGAAATCACCGCAAGCATGGTCAAGGAATTGCGCGAAAAGACCGACGCGCCGATGATGGAATGTAAAAAAGCGCTGTCGGAGGCGGGCGGCGACATGGCGAAAGCCGAAG
>JAYVSR010000133.1:0-13710 GCA_043775155.1 Burkholderiales bacterium
GGCGGAGTCTCAGCGTTAACGGAACACCCGCGTCTCAGCGTTAGCGGAACACTCGTGGTTAAAGATTGAAGGTTTTGGTGTTGGGTTAAGTGCCGTTGATTTGGTACTTGGCGAATTTGTGGGGACTGGTGCTGCAAGGAGCCCGAAGGGCGACTGGAAGCGCCAGTCCCCACAAATTCGCCGCCCCGGTTTCGGTGCGTAGGTGCGCCCGATACGCGCGATGTTGTGTGGCGCTGCTGGTACCGGCCTGATATACGGTGCAGGGATTTTGGAGTTCTCAATCATGGTTAAAAAAGTTCGATCGAGAAGCGCCGCCGCCAAATGGTCGAAGCCGTACGCGCCGGGCAAAGCCTGCGGCAAGTTGCAAAGATGTTCGGAGTCAGCGTGAGCACTGTGTCGCGCTGGATCGAGAAGGCACAAGGCAGCCGCATCGACCGGGTGCAGTTTGCCAATCGCAAGCCGGGCCGCGCCTGGAATCGCAGCAGTGCGCGTGTTGAACAGCGCATTCTGCGCACCCGGCGGCAACTGCGCGACAAGAGTGTGTTGGGTGAATACGGCGCGGATGCGATTGGTCTTGCGCTGACGGAACGTGTGGTGGCGCTGCCGTCGGCTGCTGCTGCGCAGGTGTCCGCGCCAATCCCTGCACGCGCCACCATTTACCGGATTCTGGGGCGGCATGGCGCGCTCGATGCGGTTCACCGGCAACGCCGTCCTGCGCCGCCCAAGGGCTGGTATCTGCCCAATCTGGCCAGTGCCACAACTGAACTCGATAGCTTTGACTTCGTCGAGGATTTGAAGATTGCCGCTGGTCCACTGGTGTCGGTGTTGACCGGCATCAGCCTGCACGGCGCGCTCTCGACCGCCTGGATCATGCCGCACCCCAGTGCCAAGGCGACGGTCAATGCCTTGCTCGGCCACTGGCGCTTGCACGGTCTGCCCGGCTACGCCCAGTTCGATAACGATACGATCTTCCAGGGGGCGCACCACTACGCCGATACGGTCGGGCGCGTCAGCCGTTTGTGTCTGGCCTTGCGGGTGGTGCCAGTGTTTGCGCCGCCGCGCGAGCCGGGCTTCCAGAATTCGATTGAGGGGTTCAACGGGCTGTGGCAATCCAAGGTCTGGCAGCGTCATCATTTCCGCAACCTCGCCGCTCTGGAGCAGATGTCGGCTCGTTATATCGCTGCGCATCAGGCCAAGACTGCTGTACGGCGTGAGGCGGCTCCGGCGCGCCGCCGCGTTCCAGCCCGCTTTGCCTTTGACCTGCACGCTCCCTTGACCGGCACCATGATCTTTCTGCGCCGGAGCAATGAGCAGGGCGAGGTCAAATTGCTCGGACGCACCTTCTCCGTTGCCGAGCATTGGCTGCATCGTCTGGTCCGTTGTGAGGTTGACTTTACCCATGAACAATTCCGCTTCTTTGCCTTGCGCCGCCGTGATCCTGAAGACCAGCCTCTCCTGTGCAAACTTCCTTATCCCGCTCCGCATAAACTCTTCAAAGGCCTTCTATGACTGTTCTGCTAACGCTGAGACTTTGTCACACCAGTGTCAAAAAAGTGTTCCGCTAACGCTGAGACTTGCCCTTTTATGCGTCAATTGTATGGCAGGTGCGATCAGTTTTTTAGCCCGCGCACTCCCGCCAGCCTTCCTCGCAGTTTCTCGCAGTTTCTCGCAGTTTCTTTTTCCGTGATTGTCATGAGCACCCCGACTCCCGCAACACTCGCCAACGCGATCCGCGCGTTGGCTATGGACGCGGTGCAGGCCGCTAATTCCGGCCACCCCGGCATGCCAATGGGCATGGCCGACATCGCTACCGCCCTGTGGACGCGCCACCTTGCGCACAACCCGGCGAACCCGAAGTGGCCGAACCGCGACCGCTTTGTCGTCTCCAACGGCCACGGCTCGATGCTGTTGTATTCGCTCTTGCATCTAACCGGCTACGATCTGCCGATTGACGAGATCAAAAAATTTCGTCAACTGCACTCGAAAACCCCGGGGCATCCTGAATACGGCATGACGCCGGGCGTCGAGACCACCACCGGCCCGCTCGGCCAAGGCATCACCAACGCGGTGGGCATGGCGCTGGCCGAAGAGTTGCTCGCGTCGGGCTTCAATCGCGACGGTTTCAGCATCGTCGATCATCACACCTATGTGGTGTTGGGTGACGGCTGTTTGATGGAAGGCATTTCGCACGAGGCCGCGTCTCTGGCCGGCACGCTCGGTTTGGGCAAATTGGTTTGCCTCTACGACGACAACGGCATTTCAATCGACGGCAACACCGAAGGCTGGTTCACCGACGACACGCCGAAGCGTTTTGAAGCCTATGGCTGGCAGGTGATTGCGAATGTCGATGGGCATAACGTCGATGCAGTGGATGCTGCGATCAAGCTGGCGCGGAGTGACGGCAAGCGGCCGACGCTGATCTGCTGCAAAACGGTAATTGGCAAAGGCTCGCCGAACCGGCAAGGCACCGCGAAGACGCATGGCGAGCCGCTCGGCAAAGACGAGATCGCTGCCACCCGCGCAGCCCTGGGCTGGACCCATGAGCCGTTTGTGATTCCGCAAGACGTCTATGGCGCGTGGAACGCGAAGGCAGCGGGCGCGACGCGCGAGACAAAATGGAATGACTTATTCGCCGCCTACGCGACGGCGCATCCCGATCTGGCCGCTGAATTCAAGCGCCGCATGGCCGGCGACTTGCCGGCCAACTGGAGCGAGACGGTTGCCAAAATGCTCGACGCGGCGAACGCGAAAGCCGAGACCGTCGGCACCCGCAAAGCCTCGCAAGGCGCGCTCACCGCGCTCGCACCGGTGCTGCCGGAATTGATCGGCGGCTCGGCCGACTTGATGGGCAGCGTGTTTACCAACTGGCCGGGCAGTGCGGTGGTCAAGCGTGGCGGTGACGTTGGCGTGCCAGGCAGCACGCAAGGCAGCACGCAAGGCAACGCGCAAGGCAACCCCGCCGGCCCGCTCACCGGCAACATCATCAACTTCGGCGTGCGCGAGTTCGCCATGGCGGCGATCACCAATGGCATGGTGCTGCACGGCGGCTTCATCACCGAGACCGGCACCTTTTTAACCTTCGCCGATTACTCGCGCAATGCGCTGCGCATGGCGAGCTTAATGCGCTTACGCAATATTTTTGTCTTCACCCACGACTCGATTGGCGTCGGTGAAGACGGCCCGACGCACCAGCCGGTTGAGCATGTGTCGTCGTTGCGTTTGATCCCCGGCATGCACGTGTGGCGTCCGTGTGACACGGTCGAGTCGGCCGTGGCCTGGAGCCGTGCGATTGAGCGCAAAGACGGCCCATCGTGTTTGATTTTCACGCGGCAGAACTCGGCGTTTCAGAAGCGCGACGCTGCCACCAGCAGCGCGATTTCACGTGGCGGCTACATCTTGGCTGACTGCAAAGGCGCTCCCAGAGCCATTCTCGTGGCAACTGGCTCGGAGGTTGAACTGGCGACCAAGGCAAAGGAAATGCTCGATGCCGAAGGCATTGCGACGCGCGTGGTGTCGATGCCTTGCACTCAATTGTTCGATGCGCAAGACGCGGCGTATCGCGACGCCGTGTTGCCGCGCGGCGTGCCGGCTGTCGCCATCGAAGCCGGCGTGACTGACTTTTGGTACAAGTACGTTGGTCGCGAAGGCGCGGTCGTCGGCATCGACCGCTTCGGCGAGTCGGCCCCATTCAAAGACCTGTTTAATTATTTTGGCTTTACGGCGGAAAATGTCGTCAACACGGTCAAAGCGGTGGCCTAGTCCGCCAACTGGTGACAGTGATGGGAACCAGCGCACTTCTTAACACCAGCACTCCAACATTGGGTGAACTGTTCTCCAATGGGCGTACTTACAGTATCCCGCGTTACCAGCGAGACTATGCGTGGACTGAAGAAAACTGGGAGGAACTGTGGCTGGACATCCAGAATGCCCACGCCACAAAATCCGACCACTACATGGGAGCTATCGTCCTCCAGGTCGATGGTGACAGAAAACAATCGACGGTAATTGACGGACAGCAGCGTCTGGTCACGGTGAGTCTGTTGGCGTTGTCGGTCGTTAGCTATCTGTCTGATCTTGCCGAAAATGGCCTGGATGCTGAAGGCAACCAAGACCGGATGCGGTTGGTGCGCGACCGGTTTTTGAGCAGCAAGAATGCGGCATCGCTGTTGGAGTCGAGCCGAATGCGCTTGAACCGGCGCAACGACCCGTTTTTTTCCGGCATCTTGCTGCAGCTCTCCAAACCGCACAACATTCGCCGCGAACCGATTTCCAATCGCTCGTTGTGGAGCGGGTTTGAGTATTTCAAAAAGCAGCTGCAAACCCAGTTTGAAGCACGCCCTGAATCTGGCCGTCTGGCTTCGGCGTTTCTCGACGCCGCAGCGGATCGTCTGCTGTTCATTCAGATTACTGTGAATGATGAGCTCAATGCCTATACCGTGTTTGAAACACTCAATGCGCGTGGAACACCGCTGACGGTGACGGACCTTCTGAAAAACTACCTGTTTTCCCGCTTCAAGACGGACTCAGACCTGGATTTGGTGGACCAACGCTGGGATGCGACGATTGGTCTGGTCGATCACCAGGATTTCCCGGCGTTTTTGCGGCACTACTGGAATTCCCGCAACCCACTGGTGCGCCGGCAGGAATTGTTCCGGGAAATCCGCCGCGCGGTGCCCGATGCGCAGCGCTCTTTGGCCCTGATGAATGACCTCGAGCGGACTGCCGGTTTACACCATGCACTGGATCATCCAGACGATCCGTTTTGGGGAGGCGAACGGCAAGTCAAGAGCCGCATCCGGGAGCTGAATTTGTTTGGCGTGTCGCAGTGCTATCCATTGTTGATTAGCGCGCACGAAAAAATCCCGGGGGAATTTGAGGCCATCCTTAAAATTTGTTCTGTTATCTCGTTTCGCTACGTGATTGTTTCGCGGCTCAATACCCAGCCGATGGAGCGCGCTTATGCCGGCGCAGCGTTGGCAGTCAATCGGGGTGAGCTAAAAACGGCGCGTGAGGTGTTTGTTGCGCTGAGCGATATTTATGTCGGTGATGACGCGTTCAAGCGCAATTTTTCGGTGCTGTCACTTGATTATCCGGCAAAGAAATCGTTGATCAAGTACGTTTTGATGACAATCGAAAATCATTTGGCGTCATCCAATCGCAACTGGGGAGATGACCCAGCCACGATTGAGCACATCTTGCCGCGAAGCGGCGAGGCGGTTGCCGAACACTTCGACGAGTTTGGCGAATTCGCTGCTACCTTTACGTCGCTGCTCGGCAACTACGCTCTGCTCGAAGAGGCGAAGAACCGCGATTGTGCCGACCGGCCCTACTCTGAAAAGCGTCCGATTTATGGCGCTAGCCAATACACAAGCACTTCAAGAATTACCTGGCAGGCATGGAACCCTGAGACGCTGACGGCGCGGCAGGATTTTATGACCGATCAAGCAGCGGCAATTTGGAAAATTTCTTAACCCGGAGTAGTCAGCATGACCATCAAGCTCGGCATTAACGGATTCGGCCGCATTGGCCGCATGGTGTTTCGCGCAGCAGCGCAAAACTTTAACGACATCGAGATCGTTGGCATCAACGACCTGCTTGAACCCGATTACCTCGCCTACATGCTCAAGTACGACTCGGTGCATGGCCGCTTCAAGGGCGAGGTCAGCGTCGATGGCAATACGCTCGTCGTCAACGGCAAGCGCATTCGCCTGACTGCGGTCAAAGACCCGACCGAATTGAAGTGGGGCGAGATCGGCGCCGATATCGTGCTCGAATCGACCGGCCTGTTCCTGGATAAGGCCGGCGCCGAGAAGCATCTGGCTGCCGGCGCCAAGAAGGTCATCATGTCAGCGCCCTCAAAAGACGACACGCCGATGTTTGTGTTCGGCGTCAACGACAAAACCTACGCCGGCCAGGCGATCATCTCGAACGCCTCCTGCACCACCAACTGCCTCGCGCCGGTTGCGAAAGTGCTGAACGACAAGTGGGGCATCAAGCGCGGCTTGATGACCACGGTGCATGCCGCCACCGCGACGCAGAAGACCGTTGATGGCCCCTCGAACAAAGACTGGCGCGGTGGCCGGGGCATTCTCGAAAACATCATTCCTTCTTCGACCGGCGCGGCCAAGGCGGTCGGTGTGGTGATCCCTGAGCTAAACAAGAAGCTCACCGGCATGTCGTTCCGCGTGCCGACTTCCGATGTGTCGGTGATCGACCTGACGGTGGAACTGGTCAAGGAGGCGAGCTACAAGGAGATTTGCGCCGAGATGAAAGCGCAATCCCAAGGCGCGCTCAAGGGCGTGCTCGGCTACACCGAAGACAAGGTGGTTGCCTCCGATTTTCGTGGCGAGTCTTGCACTTCGGTGTTCGATGCCGAAGCCGGCATTGCGCTCGACAGCACCTTCATCAAGGTCGTGTCGTGGTACGACAACGAGTGGGGTTACTCGAACAAGTGCCTGGAGATGGTGCGCGTGGTTTCCAATCCGGTTTCCAAACCGGTTGCCAAATAGGTTTTCAAGCAATTCACCAGGGCGCGTCAAGCGCCCTTCCCATTTTTGACATCATGAACTTCAAACGCCTCTCCGAACTCGCAGCCAGTGGCGCGCTGAAAAATCAGCGCGTCTTCATCCGCTCTGATCTCAACGTGCCGCAGGACGATGCGGGCAAGATCACCGACGACACGCGCATCCGCGCCTCGGTACCAGCGATCAAACTCGCGCTCGATGCCGGCGCAGCAGTGATGGTGACCTCGCACTTGGGCCGCCCCACCGAGGGCGAAGTCAAAGCGGAAGATTCACTAGCACCCATCGCGCAACGACTCGGCGAGTTGCTGGGGCGTGAAGTCCCGTTGCGCGTCAATTGGACCGATGGCGTCGAAGTGGCTTTCGGCCAGATCGTGCTGCTGGAGAACTGCCGCCGCAACAAGGGCGAAAAGAAAAACGACGACGGCCTCGCGCAAAAAATGGCCAAGCTGTGCGACGTGTATGTCAACGACGCGTTCGGCACCGCGCATCGCGCCGAAGCCACCACGCACGGCATCGCCAAATTCGCCCCCATCGCCTGCGCCGGCCCCTTGATGGCGGCAGAGCTCGATGCCCTGACAGCGGCTCTGGGAGCGGCTGAGACGAAAAAACGCGGCAGCCTGCTCGCCATCGTCGCCGGTTCCAAAGTCTCGACCAAGCTATCCATTCTGCAAGCGCTGGCCGACAAGGTCGATCACATGATCGTCGGCGGTGGCATCGCCAACACCTTCATGCTGGCCGAAGGTTTGCCGATTGGCAAATCACTCGCCGAGCCAGACATGCTCGATGACGCGCGCGCAGTGATTGCGAAAATGCGTGCGAAGAACGGCTCAGTACCGATCCCGGTGGATGTGGTGACCGGCAAACAATTTTCGGCCACTGCCGCAGCCAGCACCAAAGCCGCGCGCGATGTCGAGGCCGACGACATGATCTTCGACATCGGCCCGCAAAGCGCCACCGCGTTGCAAGACCTGATCGCTAACGCCGGCACCATCGTCTGGAACGGCCCGGTAGGGGTGTTCGAGTTTGATCAATTCGGTGGCGGCACCAAAGCGATCGCGCAGGCCATCGCCGCATCGAAAGCGTTCTCCATCGCCGGTGGCGGCGACACGATTGCCGCGATCAACAAATATGGCGTGGCGGGCCAGATCAGCTACATCTCGACCGCAGGTGGTGCCTTCCTCGAATTTCTCGAAGGCAAGACCCTGCCCGCCGTTGACATATTGACGCAACGTTTCAAGCGTTAAATCGCGGAACCAGCGATAAGCCGTTTTCCTGTTCTCTCGTTCTCTCGTTCGCCTTCAACCCAAGGAACCCTCATGACCCGCTCGACCAAGATCGTCGCCACGCTCGGCCCCGCTTCGAGCGACCCGCAAATGCTAGAGCGCTTGATCGTCGCGGGTGTCGATGTGGTGCGGCTCAATTTCTCGCACGGCACCGCCGCCGATCACATCGCCCGTGCCAAGCTGGTGCGCGAACTGTCGGCCAAACATCAGCGCGCCGTCGCGATCCTGGCCGACCTGCAAGGCCCGAAAATCCGCGTCGGTAAATTCAAAGAGGGCAAGGTCACGCTCGAACCAGGTGCGATCTTCACCCTCGATGCCGACGCCGAAATCGGCGACGAAAAATCAGTCGGCATCGACTACAAAGAATTGCCGCAGGACGTAAAAGCCGGCGACGTGCTGTTGCTCGATGATGGCAAGATCGTCCTCACGGTCGACAAAGTGCTCGGCAATCGGGTCACCACCACGGTCAAAGTCGGCGGCGTGCTGTCGAACAACAAAGGCATCAACAAGCAGGGCGGCGGCCTCACCGCGCCGCCCTTGACGGCCAAAGACATCGAGGACATCAACACGGTAGTCGAGTTGAAGGCCGACTACCTCGCCATCTCGTTCCCGAAAACCGGCGCCGACATGTACATGGCGCGCGAGCTGATGCGCGCGCGCGGCGGCAAGTCATTGTTGATCGCCAAGATCGAACGCGCCGAAGCGATTCCCGCGCTCGAAGACATTCTCAAAGCCTCGGACGGCATCATGGTGGCGCGCGGCGATCTCGCGGTTGAGGTCGGCGATGCGGCGGTACCGGCCTTGCAAAAACGCATGATCCGGATGGCGCGCGAGATGAACAAACTGTCGATCACCGCGACGCAAATGATGGAGTCGATGATCACCACGCCAGTGCCGACCCGCGCCGAAGTGAGTGACGTTGCCAACGCCGTGCTCGACGGCACCGACGCGGTGATGCTGTCGGCCGAATCCGCCTCGGGCAAATACCCGGTCGAAGCAGTCGAAGCGATGGTGCGCATTTGCGTCGAGACCGATAAGTCGATGGACGCTAACGTCAAGCTTGACCAGGAGTTCTTGAATCGCGTGTTCACCCGCGTCGATCAGGCCATCGCCATGAGCGCGTTGTTCACCGCAGTGCATTTGAAGGTTAAAGCGCTGGTGTCGCTGACGCAATCCGGCTCCACCGCACTGTGGATGAGCCGCCTCAACTCCGGCGTGCCGATCTACGCGCTTACGCCGGAGCCTGCCACCTACACCAAGCTCGCGTTGTTTCGCGACACGCAAACGTTTTTGATGGCGCAACAAAGCGTGGATCGCGATCTGTTGTTGCGAGAAGCGGAAGCGGTGTTGCTCAAGCAAGGCGTGGTGGCGCACGGCGATCTGATCATCATCACGATTGGTGAGCCGATTGGCAAGACCGGTGGCACCAATACGATGAAGATTGTGCGGATTGGTGAGCATTGATTGAAGCAGATAAACAGAAAAACTTGAGATGCCAAATGGGCATCTCAAGTCGGAACATTTGCTGAACCTGCGCAATCGCGAGTTTCCGAGCATTTTCGCGAGCCGAGTTTGACTGGGCTGAAACCGTTGGTGTGAGCGGGCTGTAGCGTTTTTCCACAGGAGGAACGTGATGAGTATTTCAAGCACTGCCGCGCAAGTAGCGTCACTCGTGACGCCTTCAGTCGCCGCCGGCACAACCAGCGCCTCGATTGACACGATCTACCGCCGCGACTCGCGCCGCGTCTTCGCCACGCTGATCCGCCTGCTCGGCGATTTTGATCTCGCCGAAGAAGCGCTGCACGACGCCTTCCGCGCAGCGATGGAACAATGGCCGCGCGACGGCGTGCCGGCCAACCCATCAGCCTGGTTGGTGTCAGCGGGGCGCTTCAAAGCCATCGACAACATTCGCCGCCAGCGCCGGTTTACGCCGCTTACCGATGTAGCGGAGCAGGTCGAAGCGATTGCAGATGACACCGCGACACCCGACGACACCGAGTACCTCGAGGACGACCGTCTGCGCCTGATCTTCACCTGCTGCCACCCGAGTCTCGCCGAAGACGCGCGCATCGCCCTGACCCTGCGCGAGGTCTGTGGCTTAACCACCGAAGAAATCGCCCGTGCATTTTTGTTGCCCGTGCCAACACTGGCGCAGCGCATCGTGCGCGCCAAGGCGAAAATACGCGCCGCGCGGATTCCGTATCAAGTGCCAGAGCAAGACGAGCTGCCACAGCGCTTGAGCAGTGTGCTGCGCGCGATCTATCTGGTGTTCAACGAAGGCTACTCCGCGTCTTCTGGCGACGCCGTGACCCGGCGCGACTTGTCTGACGAAGCGATTCGCCTCGCGCGCCTGCTGCACGAGTTGTTGCCCGAACCCGAAGTCAAAGGCTTGCTCGCGCTGATGCTGCTGCAAGAGTCGCGCCGCGCCGCGCGCACGTCACCGGAAGGCAATCTGATTCCGCTCGACGAGCAGGACCGCAGCCTGTGGAACGCCGCCGCCATCAGCGAGGGTTGCGCCTTGGCGGAGAACGCGTTGCGCACGGCGCACATCGGCCCGTACGCGTTGCAAGCCGCCATCGCCGCCGTCCATGCCGAGGCCAATCACGCAAACCAAACCGACTGGCCACAAATCACCGGTCTCTACGACGCGCTGTTGCAGCGCGAGCCGTCACCGGTAATCGAGCTCAATCGCGCGGTCGCCATTGCGATGCGTGATGAGGCGGAAGCTGGATTGACGCTGGTCGATGCACTGCTTGCGCGCGGCGAGCTCAATCAATATCATTTGGCGCATGCTGCCCGCGCGGATTTTCTCCAACGCTTGGGCCAGAACGGCGACGCCCGAGTTGCGTATCGCCGGGCGCTCGATCTTGCGGTGCAAGAACCGGAGCGGCGCTTTCTCGCCATGCGCCTGGGTGCGTTGCCGGCTTAAACGGATAGAGACATGTTCTATCGAGTCATTGTCGAATTCGCGCCACCCCGTTCGACCAGATGGCAGGACGCAGGCAATCGGGCCTGCGATCCTCACATGAACGGAGAGTTGACATGAGAAAAATCATCGCTGCGCTGCAAGTGTCTCTGGACGGTTTCATCGAGGGGCCAAACGGCGAAATTGACTGGATTGAAACCTGGGAAGACCCGTTTGATTTGACCGCACAGATTGACACGTGCATTTTGGGCGGCGGCATGTATCCGGGGTATGAGCAATATTGGAGCGCCATTTTGGCCAACCCGGCTGCCGTGTTGCCGTTCACCGGCAAGACCGCCTCGCAAGGTGAGATCGACTACGCGCAGTTCGCCAGCCAAGCGTCGCACTTTGTGCTGTCGACAACACTCCAAACAGCCGCTTGGCAAAACACTCGCATCGTCCGCAGCATCGAAGAGATTCGCGGCGTGAAGCAGCAGGCCGGAAAAGACATTCACGCCGTTGGCGGCGCAGCGCTGGTGTCAAGCCTGATGAATGCCGGGCTGGTCGATGAGCTCCGTCTGGTGGTGCTGCCGGTGGTTCTCGGTGGTGGCAAAGCCTTGTTCAAGGATGTAAAGGCGCGGCACGCACTGAAATTTTCCGCTGCCCAACCGTTGCAGGGTGGGTTGGTGCGCCTGACCTACACGACCGCTTGACTTGCACGTCTATCAGGTCGTGCCGATTCGATTTACGGAAACGAGATTCACAAAAACGGGATTTACGAAAATGGAAAAACAAATGACGACACCTGCAAAAAACACGGTTTGCCTTTGGTACGATAAAGACGCCGAGGCCGCCGCCCGGTTCTACGCCGCCACCTTTCCGGACTCGTCGGTCGGGGCCGTGTACCGCGCGCCGGGCGACTTTCCATCCGGCAAACAGGGCGATGTGCTGACAGTCTCGTTCACCGTGATGGGCATTGCCTGCCTCGGCATCAACGGCGGGCCGGCGTTCAAACCAAGCGAAGCATTCTCGTTTCAGGTCGCCACCGCCGATCAGGCTGAGACCGACCGCTACTGGAACGCCATTGTTGGCAACGGCGGGCAAGAGAGCGCCTGCGGCTGGTGTAAGGACAAGTGGGGGTTGTCATGGCAGATCACGCCGTTGGTGCTGACCGAAGCGATCACCGATCCCGACCCCGCCACCGCCAAGCGCGCCTTCGATGCGATGATGACGATGCACAAAATCGACATTGCCGTGATCGAGGCGGCACTACGTAAAAATGGGTGACGGCCAGTAGTTGCCGGAGGAGAAAATGGCTGAAACCCGCTCTGGGAGAGGTTCTCCTGTCGTTTTACTGGATCGGCGCGCCGTGCCTGGCGGCAATCAGCGGCGAAAAATATTTTTCTGCGGCCTGTCGATTCGGGCAAATCCGGTACGACTATGGATCGCAAACGCAAAATCAGCGGCAGCATCGCATCATCCCATCCCAACCCATCCCATCCCAAGGAGCCACTATGCAAAACGCCATCGTCCAGCCCTATCTCTTCTTCGCCGGCCGTTGCGACGAAGCCCTCGCTCTTTACCGCGACGCACTCAGCATCGAAGTCGATATGTTGATGCGCTTCAAAGACAGCCCGGAGCCAATGCCACCAGGCATGCTGCAACCGGGCTTTGAAAATCGGGTCATGCACGCCGCGTTCCGCGTTGGCGGGTCCACCATCATGGCGTCGGACGGCTGCGACGACAAGGCGAAGTTCAGCGGGTTTTCGCTGGCGGTTAGCGTGAAGGACGAAGCAGAAGCCAAGCGCGTGTTCGCCGCGCTCTCGGCTGGCGGTTCGGTGCAAATGCCGCTCGGCAAAACCTTTTGGTCGCCCTGCTACGGCATGCTCACCGACCGTTTTGGCGTGGGCTGGATGGTGATGGTGCCGGAAGAGAATTTCGCCAAACATGTGGAAGCGAAAGCGTAGGCAGTCCGGAGTTCCCAAACGCATTTTTCGCGCTTTTTTCGCCTCCCTCCACACTGCCTGCACTCAGGAGCACGCCATGAAATATCTCTGCCTCGTATACCTCTCCAAAGAAGACTGGAACGCCTGTCCCGACAGCAAGTGCTTCGACTTTGCCGCCGGTCTGCATCAAAGCGGGCGTCTCATCGCCGCCGAACCGCTGCACCCGGCTGACACCGCGACCACGGTGCGGGTACGCAATGGCCAGGTGACGATGACTGATGGCCCGTTCGCCGAGACCAAGGAACTCTTGGCCGGGTTTTACCTGGTGGACGCAAAAGACTTGAACGAAGCGCTACGTATCGCCGCCGACATTCCGCCTGCGCGCAACGGCAGCATCGAAGTGCGGCCCGTGCGCGAGCTCGATGTTGAAACCGCACGCACGTTTTGAACCTTTCACCTTGAACCCTGCGCCGTTTTAAAGGAAACCGCCATGCACAAACAAATCTTCGTCAACCTGCCGGTGAAAGACCTGCCGCGCTCAAAGGCTTTTTTCGAGGCCATGGGATACCGCTTCAATCCGGATTTCACCAACGACGCCGGGGCCGGTCTGGTGCTGGGCGAAAACCTCTACGCCATGCTGCTCACCGAACCATTCTTCAAAGGCTTCACGCCAAAACCGATTGGCGACGCGACACAGCAAACTGCGGTGATCGTCGCGCTGGACTGCGAAAGCCGGGAAGAAGTAGACACGTTGGTCGCCAAGGCCCGCGCCGCCGGCGCCACCACGCCGCGCGAAGCGCAAGACCACGGGTTCATGTACCAGCACGGCTTCCACGATCTCGATGGCCACGTATGGGAAGTGTTCTTCACGTCCGCCATGCCGCCGAAAAACTGAACCTACGAAAGGAAATTGCCATGAACTACATCGATGGATTCACCGCTGCTGTGCCTAGCGCCAACCGCGAGGCCTATCGCGCCCACGCCGCCAAGACGGCCGAGTTGTTCAAAAAACACGGCGCTCTCCGGATCGTCGAATGCTGGGGCGACGATGT
>JAYVSR010000134.1:0-22642 GCA_043775155.1 Burkholderiales bacterium
TGTGTGGGTAGAAAGGGGTGCCGGATTACATCACGAGTTCTGCTCTAATCAACCCATGAAAAAGCGCTGGGATATTTTCTGCAAAGTCATCGACAACTACGGCGACATCGGCGTCAGTTGGCGGCTGGCGCGGCAGCTCGCTGCTGAGTTCGGCATCGCCCCACGCCTGTGGGTCGATGATCTGGAAAGTCTGGAGCGCCTTTGCCCGGTGGTGGACGCGACCCTCGACGCGCAACTGGTCGCCGGTGTCGAAGTACGGCGCTGGAATCAGGATGCTGACACCGCGCAGCCCGCCGACGTCGTCGTCGAAGCCTTCGCCTGCGAGTTGCCCGAGACCTATCAGGCGTCGATGGCGATGAAAAAAACCGCGCCGGCGTGGATCAACCTGGAGTATTTGTCTGCCGAGGACTGGGTGGCGGGCTGTCACAAGCTACCGTCCAAGCACCCGCGCTTAGCCCTGACCAAACATTTTTTCTTTCCTGGCTTCACCCGCGATACCGGCGGCTTGCTGCGCGAGCGTGCCTTGCTGGACGAACGTGACGCCTTTCAAGGCAGCACCGCAGCCAAGCGTGCGTTCTGGGCAAAACTGGGTGTGCCGAAACGCCAGCGCAATGAGTGGCGCGTGTCTTTGTTTTGCTACGCCAATGCGCCGGTACCGGATTTACTCACCGGCCTCGCCGCGCATCCACACCCGGTGCGCCTGATCGTTACCCAAGGCCCGGCAGCGATCCAGGTGGCGGACTGGTTTGGCTGCTCGTCCGCGCCCGGCACCCAGGCTGAGTTGGGCAATCTCAGCGCATCATTCATCCCCTTCGTCGAGCAGGAGGCCTACGACCGCGTGCTTTGGGGTTGCGACCTCAACCTGGTGCGCGGCGAGGATTCGTTCGTCCGCGGCCAATGGGCCGGACGCCCGGTGGTGTGGCACATCTACCCGCAATCTGAGGGCGCGCATGAGGCCAAGCTCAGTGAGTTCACCCGTCGCTATGTGTATGGCCTGCACGAGCCGCGCCGCGCGGCGGTGGAGCGCTTTGGGCGCGCCTGGAACGGCTTGGCCGTCGAGCAGCCCTTCGCCGAAATCTGGCGCGCCTTTGCCGCCAACCAGTCGGCCCTGCGCTTGCATGCCGAAGAATGGGCCTGGAAGCTCGCCGACCAGCCCGATCTGGCGACACAACTAGTTGAATTCGTTGATAAAAGGCCGCGCCCCGGCGTATAATGTTGGGCTTTGCCGGGGCATTTACGTTGCGTTACGCTGCATTTCGCGGCGTTGTCGTCCGCCACTCCCCTCTCATTCACGCCCGGCACGACGGAATATTTCATGAAAATCGCACAAGAACTCCGCGCCGGCAACGTCTTCAAGGTCGGCACTGACCCCATGGTCGTCCTCAAAGCCGAATACAGCAAATCGGGCCGCAATTCCTCAGTCGTCAAGATGAAGATGAAGAACCTGTTGACCGGTTCGCCGTCCGAAGCGATCTACAAGGCGGACGATAAATTCGAGATGGTGATGCTGGAGAAAAAGGACGTCACCTACTCCTACTTCGCCGATCCGTTGTATGTGTTCATGGACGCCGAATACAACCAATTTGAAGTCGAAGGCGAAAGCTTGGCCGACGCTCTCAACTTCCTCGAAGACGGCATGGCCTGCGAGCTGACTTTCTACAACGAGCGCGCGATTTCGGTTGAACTGCCGACCACCGTTGAGCGCGTGATTCAGTACACCGAGCCGGCGATTCGCGGTGATACCTCTGGCAAAGTATTGAAGCCCGCCAAGCTCGCCACCGGCTTTGAAGTCGGCGTGCCGCTGTTTGTCGCTCAGGGCGACAAAATCGAGATCGACACGCGTACTGGTGAGTACAAACGCCGCGTATAGAACCACTGCTCCCAAATAAAAAGCCGCCTTTCAGGCGGCTTTTTATTTGCTGCGATCCACATCTGCAGAATTCAAAAACCTGCAATTTGAAAGTTGAACTTTCAAATTGCAGGTTTTTTTGGTCGCAATCCAGTCCGCCTTCTCAATCAAATTGACGCTGGGAGGACTTACGCGCCGGTACGGCTGCGCGACTGGAACGAGCCACGCTCTTCGCGCTTGAAGCCACCACCGAACGACTTGCCGTCGCGCGGCGGGAAACCTGGCTTGCTGCCGAACGCGGGCTTCGCGCCGTAGGGGGCCTTCGCACCAAACGAAGGTTTTGCGCCGAACGAAGGCTTGGCGCCAAAAGAAGGCTTTGCCCCAAAAGGCGGTCGACCGGCGCCATTGCGGGCGCCGTTGTGCGTGCTCGGACGGCGTGCCGGATGCACTTTCTTTTTCTCTTCAATGATCTTCGGCTCAAGACCGTCGATGGTGGACAGTTCGGCACGCTGCCCGGTAAACCGCTCAATCGAGCGCATTAAGCTGCGCTCGGTCGGGTTCACCAGCGTGACGGCAAAGCCCGCACGCCCCGCGCGGCCGGTACGGCCGATGCGATGCACATAGTCTTCGGCCTGACGCGGCGCGTCGAAGTTGATCACGTGGCTGATACCCGCCACATCGATGCCGCGCGCCGCCACGTCGGTCGCAACGAGGATGCGGGTGCGGCCATCACGCAGCCCTTTGAGGGTGCGGTTACGTTGACCTTGATTCATGTCGCCGTGCAGGGCATGTGCCGCGAAACCGTTGTCGCGCAACAGTCCCGAGAGATCGTCCGCGCTGCGCTTGGTTGAGGTGAACACCAGCGCCTGCTGAATATCGGTGTCACGCAGGATCGCGTCGAGCAATTTGTTTTTGTGCGTCATGTTGTCGGCGAACATGAAACGCTGTTCGATGTTGGCCTTCGATTCAGTCGTCGTGGCGATCTGGATGCGCTTGGCATCACGCGTAATTTTGCGCGCCATGGCACCGACCACGCCATCGAGCGTCGCCGAAAACAGCAAGGTCTGGCGCGTCGCCGGGGTCTTGGCAACAATCGCCTCGATGTCTTCGATAAAGCCCATGTCGAGCATCCGGTCGGCTTCGTCGAGAATCAACACTTCAAGACGGCGAAAGTCGATCCGGCCGCGCTCCATGTGATCCATCAAGCGCCCTGGGGTGGCGACCACCACATCAACCGGGCCTTGCAGGGCCTTCAACTGCACCGGATAGGGCATGCCGCCGACCAGGCAGGCGACACGAAACTGCTTGAGCTTGTGGCCATAGCTGAATGCAGCCTTGTCCACCTGCAATGCGAGTTCACGCGTCGGCGTCAGCACCAAAATGCGCGGGCCGTTGCCCTTGACCGTCGGCTCGACCGTGAGGCGATTCAAACTCGGCAGCATGAACGCCGCCGTCTTGCCGCTGCCGGTGTACGAAGACACCAGCAAGTCAGCGCCGGTCAGCGCGGCGGGAATCGCCTCTAGTTGCACCGAAGTTGGCTTTTCGTAGCCAGCCTTGGCGAGCGAATTGAGAATGATCGGGTGCAAACCCAGATCAGCAAAAGTAGTGGGATACGTCATGACACAACACCTTTCGTCAGCCTTGACTCATGATGAGGCAAGGCAATAGCCAACCCGCGCCCCCAGGCAAAGCCAAGGCAGCACGAGAGAAAAGTCGCTAACTGGGCTCAACCCGTACTCAAAAGCAAACCTGCCTTGAGACTGAAGCGAAGCGATGGCGCGACGGACATCGGATATCGGCACCAAACCTGTAGCCGCTATGCCGATCCGCGGGTCACTGCTTGCGGGAGCTAGACGAAAAGGGTCGGAGACGAATGAAACCTTGCGGTTTCATGGGGACAGACAGCTTGCCCCAGAGCGAATCGGCTAAAATCTGACAACTCATTGATCCAATTCACTCTTTTTGTGCGATTATTGCAGCGCACAAAACGAATTGTACGCAAATTTATCGGATAAAGCGAGCAGTATTTTCGCCGCGCCCGAAGCGGTAATTGATGCGACAGTGTCACTCAGCTTTTCACCAAAATTGTCCACCACTTACATCATCGCCAGCACTACGCTTTTTTTGTTAATGTCTGAGAAGTGCGTGCGCTCGGCACGCTCATTCGCTGGAGCCTCCTCATGATTCGATTTCCTTTCGCCGCCACCGCCCTCGCCGCGGTATTCGCCGCCCTGGCTACTGCCGCACTCGTCACACCGGCATTGGCGCAAGACTACCCCGCACGCGCGGTCAAAATCATCGTCCCGTTCGCCGCCGGTGGCCCGGCCGATATTTACGCGCGCTTCATGGCGCAGCGGCTGCAAACCGAGCTCGGCCAGCCCTTCGTGGTCGAAGACAAACCCGGCGGCGGCTCGGTGATCGGCACCGATCAGGCGGCGAAATCACCGGCTGACGGCTACACGTTGTTGATGATGTCGAATACCCACACGGTGAACGAATCGTTGATCCCGAACAAGCCCTTCACCCTGATGAAGGACTTCACGCCGATCGCGCCGATCAACTACTCTGATCTGGTGTTCGTCGCGCATCCTAAAACCGGTTTCAACACGCTCAAAGACTTGATCGCCGCCGCCAAAGCAAAGCCGAAGGCGCTCAACTACGCGTCGAGCGGGCCAGGCACGCCATATCACATGGCCGGCGAATTGTTCAAGGCGATGGCCGGGGTCGAGATCGTTCACGTTCCCTACAAAGGCAGCTCTGGCGCGCGCACCGATGTGCTCGGCGGGCAAATCGAGATGATGTTCGACGCGATCCCGACGATGCAGCAGAACATCGCCACCGGCAAATTGAAAGCGCTCGGCACCACCGGCAAAACACGCTCGGCAGTACTACCGGATGTACCGACCGTCGCTGAAGCCGGCGTACCCGGCTACGAAGCCACCATCTGGCTCGGCCTGATGGCACCCGCCGCCACGCCGCGCCCGGTGATCGACAAACTCAATGCCACCGTCAACAAGATCGTCGCCCTGCCCGAGGTCAAGGCCGAGTGGGCCAAACAAGGCACGGTGCCGATGAACATGCCGGTCGCTCAGTTCACTCAGTACATGCGCGACGACATTGAAAAATGGGCGCGCATCGTCAAAATTTCCGGCGCCAAAGCGGATCAATAACGCGTGATCAATGTTCAAGTCAACGGCCGCGCAGAAAGCATCGACGCGGCTGACAACGCACTGCTGCTTGACACGCTGCGCAGCGGTCTCGGCCTCACCGGCACGCGCTTCGGCTGCGGACAAAACCAGTGTGGTGCCTGTCATGTGCTGGTTGATGGCGTGTCGGTTCCCGCGTGTGACACGCCGATGTGGGCGGTCGCCGGAAAAAAAGTAGTCACGGTTGAAGGCCTCGGCAATGCTAGCGCGCCTCACCCCTTGCAAACCGCGTTGATCGAACACCAAGCCGGCCAGTGCGCGTACTGCCTGTCGGGGATTCAGATCAGCGCGGCAGCGTTGCTCGCGACCAATTCTGATCCGACCGACGCGGAGATACGCGCTGCGCTGGATCGTCACCTGTGCCGCTGCGGCTCGCACAACCGCATCGTCAAAGCGATTCTGGCTGCGGCCAAGGTGATGCGCGATGCGGCGATAGGCGATGCGGTGATGCGCGATGCAGGAGCAGCGCGATGAATCTGGCGTTTCGTTTGAACACCGCCGCCACGCTGCGCACTGGGCCCAACGGCGAGCGCGTGCGTGCCGCCAGCCTCGCCATCAATCCGCGCATTGCCACCTGGCTCCAGTTCCACGCCGACGGTTATGTCGTAGTGCGGCCCGGCAAAGTAGAAATCGGCCAAGGCATTGTCACGGCGCTGGCGCAGATCGTCGCCGAAGAACTCGATGTATCTCTCGCGCAGGTGCGCATGGTGGCCGCGAGTACCGATGCCAGTCCCGACGAGGCGGTGACATCGGGTAGTTTGTCGGTGCAAGAGTCGGGCGCAGCGTTGCGTCAAGTAGCAACGCATGCACGTGCGTTATTTCTCGACGCAGCGGCGCAACAGATCGGGGTAGCGCGCGAGAGTTTGCGCGTCGAAGATGGCGTCATTCGCAGCAACGACGCCGCCACTGGCGCATCCTCGGACGGCGTTAGTTACTGGACTCTCGCCAACACGATCAATCTCGACATCAACGCCAGCAGCGAATTCGCACCGAAATCGTTCGCCGATCACCGCATCGTCGGCACGCCCGCGCCGCGCCGCGACCTGCCGGAAAAAATCTTCGGCCAGCCGCGCCTGATTCACGATCTGGCACTGCCCGGCATGCTGCATGGGCGTGTCGTGCGTCCGGTCGCACGCGCGGCGCAACTGCTCTCGGTCGATCTTGATGCCATTCGCGCCCTGCCCGGCGTCGTTGCCGTGGTGCGCGACGGCAGCTTTCTCGGCGTCATTGCAGAACGCGAGGCCGATGCCACATTTGCCGCTGAGAAACTCGAAGCTGGCGCGCGGTGGAGCGAAGCCGCGACCTTGCCTGATGCGAACCGCCTCATCGATTGGCTACGTACCCAGCCAGTCGAAACCAAACTGATTGATCAGCGTGGCGCGCCAAGCGTCGGCTCGCGCACCCTCCGCGCCACCTACACGCGCCCCTTTATCGCCCATGCCTCCATCGCGCCATCCTGCGCGTTGGCGCATTGGCAACCCGAGCGCCTCGACGTGTGGTGCCACAGCCAGGGCATTTTCAATCTGCGTACCGACCTCGCGCTCGCCTTCGCGCGCGCCACTGAGACCATCGTCGTCCATCACGTCGAAGGCGCTGGCTGCTACGGCCACAACGGCGCCGACGATGTCGCCTACGACGCCGCCCTGCTCGCCCGCGCCGTATCGGGCCGCCCAGTGCGCCTGCAATGGACGCGCGCGCAAGAACTCGGCTGGGGGCCGTTCAGCCCGGCGATGTGTGTCGATATCGAAGCCACACTCGACGGCAACGGTGCCATCACCGGTTGGACGCACGACGTCATCAGCAACGGCCACGGCACCCGCCCGGGCCGCGCCAACACGCCAGCCTTGCTCGCCGCGTCGCATCTCGAAACACCGTTCGTCGAGCTGGTAGCCGTCAACGCCCCGCTCGCCGCCGGTGGCGGTTCGGAACGCAATGCCGTGCCGCTGTACGACTTCCCCGCCTGGACCATCACCAATCACCGCCTGCTCACCATGCCGCTGCGCACCTCGGCGCTGCGCTCACTCGGCGCGCATTGCAACGTGTTCGCGCTCGAATCGTTCATCGACGAAATCGCGCACGTGCTCGATGAAGACGCGGTGGCGTTCCGCCTGCGGCACCTCTCGGACCCGCGCGCTATCGAAGTGATCCAACGCGCAGCAAAGCTGGCTGGCTGGAAAGCGCGCCCTGGCTCGCCAGAGGAGAAAACCCCTGAAACCCGCCCCCAGAGCCACTCTCATGGCATCGCCTTTGCCAAATACAAAAACACCGGCGCCTACTGCGCGGTGGTAGCCGAGGTCGAAGTAGAGCGCGAAGTACGCGTCCACAAGCTGTGGATCGCCGTCGATGTCGGCCTCGTGATCAACCCCGACGGCGTGAAAAACCAAGTCGAAGGCGGCGCGATTCAAGCGGCCAGCATGTCGCTCAAAGAAGCGGTCACGTTCGACGCCTCGCGCATCACCAGCGATGCCTGGGAGCGCTACCCGATTCTCAAATTCTCCGAAGTGCCACGGGTCGAGATCGACCTGATCTCGCGCCCTGATCTGCCCTCGGTAGGCGCGGGCGAAGCAGCGCACGGCCCGGTGGCAGCGGCGATTGGCAACGCCGTGTTCAATGCGATTGGCGTGCGCGTGCGCGCGATGCCCATGACGCCGGAGACCATCGCTGCAGCGATGCACTGAACGACCGGCTACCTTGCGGCGTAGTCCTGCGCAGACACCGCTTCTGCCCACGCCGTTTTGCCCAGCGAGGTAGCGGTATGCAGCATGTAGCTGCTGTCGTCGGCGCCGTGCCAATGGCGCTCGTTCGGCGAAATCCACACGGTATCGCCGGTGCGAATCTTCCGCGGCTTTTCTCCTGCCAGGCAAACCCAGCCGCTTCCCGCAGTCACCTGCAACACCTGGCCGCGCTCATGTGAATGCCAGTGGGTGCGACCGCCCGGTGCGAAGAACACATTGTTGATCGTGACTTCGTCGGTGGTCGCCATGATCGAGTCGCCCCAGACGCTGCCGGTGAACGTGGCGGTACGCTGATCGGATGGAACGCCCTCGGCGCGCGCGTGAATGACTTTCATGATGTTTCCTTTTCTGTTGGCGTTGCGTGGGTTGAAAAAACACTCTCAGTTCGCTGCTGGTGCCGGTGCTGGTGCCGGTGCTGGTGCCGGTGCCAAGCCTTCTTTGGTATACCCGGCAACCCGCTTGTAGCTATCGGTGATGGCGAGTAATTCGGCCGGACTGATCACGTCGTTGATGTTGGCGAACGGCTGGTCACCGGTGCGTTCATAGACTTCGCGGATGATCACGTCGGGCGGGTTCTGCCGGTTGGTCAGCACTACTTTGCTGGTCGCGGGCAGGCGCAGCGCTTCGTAGGCCTTGAGCACGGCGGGAACGCTGTCGGCGAGATTTCGCGCGCTGCCGTTCGCATCATTGGCCGCACCGCCCCCCTCTTTCGCCAGCAAATCCGCCAGCGCGCGTCCATCCATGATCGACTGCCCGGCACCGTTTGAGCCGCGCGGCACCATCGGATGGGCGGCGTCACCGAGCAGAGTCACGCGCCCCTGGGTCCACCACGGCAACGGGTCTTGGTCGATCATCGGGAATTCCAGCACCGCATCGGCTGCGCGCATCATCGCCGGCACATCGAGCCAGTCGAACTGCCAATCGGCAAACGCGCCGATGAAATCGTCGAGTTGTCCGGCGCGGTTCCAGTCGCGCTTTTTGTAATTCGGCGTTTCGATCTCGGCGACCCAGTTCATCAACTGCGTGCCGTCAGGATGATTGCGGATCGGGTAGATCACCATCTTGCCGTGGGTCAGCCAGCCGGCCCGCACCATCGCTGCACCGGAGAGGATCGGCTTCATCACCGTGACGCCACGCCACATGTTGACGCCGGAGTAGCGCGGCTCGCCCTCGGTTGGGTGCAGTTGTTTGCGGATCACCGAGTGCAGGCCTTCGCAGGCAATCGCCGCCGCGCCGCGTTGTGGTTCGCGTGCCGCGCCCGTCGCCGGATCATCGAAGCTGACGGTGACGCTGCCGGCGTCTTGGGTGAAGCCAGTGCAGCGCCAGCCCAAATGCACACGATCCGCGCCCAGACGCGCCTGCGCCGCCGCCAGCAACACCGCGTGCAAATCGCCGCGATGAATCGAAAACTGCGGATGCGCATAACCGGCAAACTTGCCGAGTGGCTCGCCGTGGATCAACTGGCCGAAGCGGTTGTAGAACACTGCGTCGCGGGTGGCGATGCCGACCTTACCGAGCTCCTCTTCAAGACCGAGACGCGCCAGCTCTTGCGACGCATGCGGCAAGATATTGATGCCGACGCCAATCGCTTTGGGGTCGGCCACCGCTTCAAACACGCGGCAGGGGATGCCGCGCTGGTGCAGCATCAAAGCCAGGGTCAAGCCGCCGATGCCGCCGCCGATGATCAATACATCCGTTTGTTGCGCGCTCATTTTGCTTGTGTCCCAGCTAAACATTGGTCGAATCTTTCCATTCTAGTGCCTGTTATCATTTGATAAATTGATCCATCTCGCCTCGGCACAGCTTAGTTGCCCCCGGCGTTTTCCCTCTCGCCGTTTCATCCTCCTTCATGCCAACTTCCTTCAGCCGCCGTCGCGTTCTCGCCTCCAGCCTTGCGGCTGCGGGCTTGTCTGCCGCCGCGCCCTTCACTGTCCCCGGCGTGCGCGCCCAAGCGTGGCCGGCCAAGCCGATCCGCTGGGTGGTGGGCTACGCACCTGGCGGCGTGGCTGACATCACCGCGCGGATGATCGCCGTCAAACTCTCGACTGCACTCAGCCAGCAAGTCATCGTTGACAACCGCCCGAGCGCAGGCGGCATCGTCGCTGCCGAAACCGTGGCGCGCGCCGAGCCGGATGGCTACACGCTGTTGCACATGAATCAAGGCAATGCGGTGAGCGCGGCCCTCTTCAAGACCTTGCCCTACGACACGGTGCGCGATTTCGCGCCGGTCTCGGCGATGGGTTTTTTCGACGTGCTGGTGCTGGCCAACAAAGGCTCGCCGCTGAACAGCGTGCGTGATGTGTTGGCGCTGGCGAAATCGGCGCCGGACAAACTCAACATCGGCACGGTGGCGGTGGGCAGCGGCCAGCACATGGCGGCGTCATTGTTCAAAAGTCTGTCGGGCCTCGACCTCACGCTGGTCCCGTTCAAGAGCACGCCGGCGCTGTTCTCCGCGTTGAAGGGCAACGACATTCAAGTCGCATTTGAGATCACCGCGCCAGCGCGCGCGCTGGTCAAAAGCGGCGAGTTAAAAGTGCTCGCGGTGTCGTCCGCCAAGCGCTTCGCCGGCCTGCCCGACACGCCAACGATTGCCGAGAGCGGCTTGCCGGGCTACAACGTGGCGGCGTGGAACGGCGTAGCTGCGCCGGCCAAAACGCCGCGCGCGATCATTGAGCGCTTGAACCGCGAGATCAATGCCGCGCTGGCGCAGGCGGACATTCGCGAGAAGTTTCAGGACTTCGGCATCGACGCACGCGGCGGCTCGCCGGAAGACCTGCGTGATCTCTTGGCCAGCGAAATCGCCAAATGGAAAACCGTGGTCGATACCACCGGAATTGAAAAGCAGTAGTTTTAAACCGTAGTCATTTTTATCCAGGAGCCTGCCATGCCACTGACCGACCTGAATCATTTTCTGTTACGCGCCAACGATCTGGAGAAGACCAAGCAGTTTTATTGCGACGTGCTGTCGCTCAAAGAAATGCCGCGCCCGAATTTCCCGTTCCCCGGTTACTGGCTCGGGCGTGAAGACAACATCTGGATTCACATGGGCCCGCACGGCATCCCGAATTCGGAGATCTATTACAAAGGCACACCGCCGCACGCTGCGCTCGACAACACCGGCGTGATTGACCACATCGCCTTCGGTGCGAAAGACCCGGACGAGTTTCGTGAACGCTTCACGCGCCTGAAATGCGACTGGTGGGCGCGCGCGCTGCCGGAGTCGAACCTGTTCCAGATGTTTGTGCGCGACCCCGACGGCCTGACGCTGGAACTGAACTTTTTCAACTTGACGATCATGCCCGATTGGGCCGAGAGCTACAGCGAGATGCCGCGCGTCAACTAAGCGCCGAACCTTGCCGCCACTTGCCGCCACCTGCCGCCGCCCGAGCCGGGCCGCACGCACACCGCGCCTCTTTCACACCTCAGCCGCCGCCTGCCATGAACGCTCCGCTTCCTCTCGCCACGCTTTCTTCCACCAATCGGCCCGCCGATTTTTCCAGCGTCTCGCACGAAGACATGTGTACACGCGCGCGCGCGCTGGTGCCGACGCTCCGCGCCCGTGCAGCGGCCTGCGAAGCGGCCGGCGACCTGCTGCCTGAAACCCTCGCAGACCTGCATCAGTCGGGCTTGTTGCGCATCCTGCAACCGAAGCGCTGGGGCGGCATGGAGCTCGATTTTGTCGCCATCGTCGATGCCTGCGACATCCTCGCGCGCGGCTGCCTCTCGACCTCCTGGGCGCTCTCCAACCTGTCGGTGCATCACTTGATGCTCGCTTGGTACGACGAGCAGGCGCAAGAAGAGGTGTGGGGCGCGGATCGCGATGCCTGCATTGCGTCGGGCATCGCCTACCCGCAAGGGCGCGGGCGCGTGGTCGATGGCGGCATCGAGTTGTCCGGGTTGTGGAATTTTTCGTCCGGCGTCACGCCGTCGGGCTGGAACATGCTCGCCTGCATCGTGCGCGAGGACGGCAAGCCCGGGGCGGAAAATTCGGGCAAGCCAATCGACTACGTGATGACGCTGGTGCCGGCCGGCGAATACGAAGTGCTCAACGACTGGCAAGTGATGGGCCTGAAGGGCACCGGCAGCCGCTCGGTGAAATGCGACAAGGTGTTCGTGCCGACCCATCGCGCACTCTCGATGACTTACGTCAACAAAGGCCTGCCGTTTCCCGGCTGGGCCGGCAACCCGGGAGCAACCTATCGCGTGCCGCTGATGGGCTTGGCAGCCCAGTGCTTGATCGGCACCGCCATCGGCAACGCCCAAGCGATGTTCGACGCCATCACCGGCATGGTCAAAGAGCGCAGCACCGCTTACACCGGCCTGAAAATGCGCGACCTCGGCACCGTGCAAGCCCGCGTCGGTCTGGCCGGCGCGCAGATCGACTCCGCGCGCTTGCTGATGCGCCACGACTGCATTGAAGCGCAGCGCATCGTCGCCGAGGGCGGCACACCGGACATGGAATTCAAACTCCGGCTCAAGCGCAACGGCGCCTTTGCGATGCAACTGGCGACGCAAGCGGTCGATACGCTTTATGCATTGGCCGGCGCCAACGGCCTGTACACCAAAGGCCCGATGGAACGCATCTTCCGTGATCAACACGCGGCGGGCGCGCACATTAATTTTTCGATTGACGCCCACACCAGCACCTGGGGTCTGGTCGCGCTCGGTGGCGAATTCACCAGCCCGACGCTATGACGGCATCTGCGCAGCGCTCTCCCCACCGCGCTGCCAAACGCTCGATTGCCATCGTCGGCGCTGGCATGGGCGGTATGGCCGTCGCTGCCACGCTGCTGCGCGCAGGCTTCAACGTGCAGGTTTACGAGCAAGCCGGCCGCTTCGCCCGCGTTGGCGCCGGCATCCAGATGATGCCCAATTCGATGAAGGTGCTGCGCGGCATCGGCGTCGAAGAGCGCTTGCGCAAAGTCGCCTTCGCGCCCTGGTCACACCTCAACCGCGAGTGGGACAGCGGCAAGCTGATGCGCGAATTGCCGATGCCCGAAGCACTCTACGGCGCGCCCTATCTGTGCATGCATCGCGGTGATCTGCACGACGCCCTCGCCTCTGCCGTGCCGCAAGAGCTGGTGCATCTTTCAAAAAAACTCAAAGGCATTGATCAGTCGAGCAGCGGTGTCACCCTGTGGTTCGAAGACGGCAGCAGCGCGCAGGCTGACGCGGTCGTCGCCGCCGACGGCGTGCATTCCCTCGTGCGCTCGCAACTCTTCGGTGCCGACGCGCCGGTCAACAAGGGCCGCATCGCCTATCGCGCCGCGTTTTCTGCTGAGCACATGAAGGGTTACGACATCGGCCGCTCGCGCACCAAGTGGTGGGGCGAAGACCGTCACATCGTCATGTACTACACCCGCGCCGACAAGAGCGAACTCTATTTCGTCACCAGCGTGCCCGAGTCAGCCGAGTGGATGACACCCGAGTCGTGGTCGGCCAAAGGCAACGTCGAAGAACTGCGCGCCGCCTACGCCGCCTTTCACGCCGACGTGCGCGCGGTGCTGGACGCCTGCCCCGACTGCCACAAATGGGCGATCCTCGAACGCGAACCACTGCCGTCGTGGCACCAGGGCCGCGTCGTGCTGCTCGGCGATGCCGCACATCCGATGACGCCGTACATGGCGCAGGGCGCAGCAACGTCAATCGAAGATGCGGCGATCCTCGCGCGCTGTTTGTCAGCAGTCGAAGGGGACGACATCGAAGGCGCGTTCAAGACCTACGAAGCGCACCGCAAGCCGCGCACCTCGCGCATCCAGGCGATCAGCAGCGCCAACACCTGGATGAAGGGTGGCGAGACCGGCAAGGAAGCCGACACCAGTTGGCTCTACGGGTATGACGCTTGGAATGTGGCGTTGACGCCGACGGTGTATGAGGGCGTACGCGCGGCAGCGTAGGAAAATTTCAATTTCAGCACTGGTCTTCAGAGGAGAAAATCGCTGAAACCGGCTTGCACCAACGGTTTCAGCGCCACGGCTCAGCCTGCCATCTGCTTGCGCGGACGGCCACCCTTGTGACCATTCTCACGCGCCGCTTGCGCTTTGGCAGCGCTGCTGCGCGCGCCGTTTCGGGTAGCAATCATTGACGCCGCCAGCGCCATCATCGGTTTGCTGGCGAACAACAGACCGGCAATCGAGACATGCAAATCGCGCGCGTCGAGACAAAGCGCCGAACCACCGAAGCCGACCGCCACGTTGTCAAGGTCGCTGGCGCTTAATTTGGCCAGCTCGCGATAATTCTTCACCGGCAGCGCCACGGCACTCTGATCAGCGAAATCAATCAACAGACATTTGCGTAACGGCAAATATTGCACGGCGGTGGCGTGCAATCCGCTGGTTCGCCGTTTGCGGCCAAGCTCAATCGCTTGCGCCAGCACTTGCGCGGTTACTGGCTGGTTAAATTTATCTATCGCTTTTGCCGTCTTCACAACTCGATCTCCTGTGAACGCGTTTGACCGCCAAACAACAGCACTGTCTTATAAGCCTTTGCATTGAAACTGGCCGCCTTAATCATGAGGCCCGGCGTCTTCGTGCCGCTGACTACTTCTTGCAAATTTGCGGCCCAACGCTGATTCACCAGACACACCGTTTGCATGCTGTTCCACCACATTTCACGAGCGCGGCGCAAATTGACCGGTTTCATGAGCGTTTGCCGGATCGCCTCCAATTGTTTGACGGTTGGCTGATTCTGTAGCGGCACAACATCCCACAGCCGCACACCGTTATGCCAAAAACTGAATTCAAACCGCGCCTCCCATTTTTCAGTCCCGGTATGCACATGGGGCGGGCAGTGCTCGTTCCGCGTCAGGACGGCAATTGTCAGCCCGTTATGCGTACAGACTTTCATTTTAACCCAGCAGTTGGGTTATTGACCGGTGCGGCCCGCAGTGTGTCAATCGACTAATGCCCTGCCCTTACTTCGCCACCCGCGAATAAAACTCCATCATGTTCTGGTTGTAAATCGCGGTCTGCTCAATGTTGGCGATGTGCGCTGCATCCGGAATGATCTTCAACTCGGCGGCCGGCAAATTCGCAGCGATGAGTTTGGCCATTTCGGGCGGCGTGCCGTGGTCTTGATCACCGACGGTGACCAGCGTTGGGCAGTTGATTTCTTTCAGGCGATCGAGCACGTCGATCTGTGAGATGGCGAGGCAGCAACCAGCGAAGCCGGCGACCGGGGTGGACTCGATGTCCTTGGTGATGCGCGCCATCACTTCTGGATGGCTGGCGCGATACGGCGCGGTGAACCAGCGCTCCAGCGTGCCTTGCGTCACCGCTTTCATGCCGCCGGCTTCGACTGCCTTGACGCGGTCACCCCACATTTGCGCGGCGTTCGGCGGGCGGCGGCTGGTGGTGTCGGCCAAGATCATGCTCTTGAATACGCCGGGGTATTTGAGTACGTAGGTCTGGCCGATCATGCCGCCCATCGACAGGCCCATCCAGTGGGTTTGTTTGATGCCCAACTCGGCGAACAGGCCATGCACGTCGTCGGCCATTTGTTCCAGCGTATACGGGCCGGCTGGGGCGCTGGAGCCGCCATGGCCGCGCGTGTCGAAGCGCAGTACTTTAAATTTTGGCTTGAGCAATTCCATCTGCTCGTCCCACATGCTCAGGTTGCAGGCGAGGGAATGCGATAGGGTGATCCACTCTGTGCCGCTGCCTTCGACGCTGTAGTTGAGTTCGATGCCGTTGGTTTTTGCTTTCATGATTGCTCCTTGGTTGATGGGTCGCGGGAATGGAAACTGAGTGGAAACTGAGTGGAAACTATTCGGGCTTGATATTGGCCGCGCGCGCGATGCGGCCGAAGTTGGCGATCTCATCCGTGATGAGTTTTTCAAACTCTTCACCGCTCGACGGCGCGGGTTCGATGCCGAGTTGTAAAAAGCGCTGGCGTACGTCCGGCTCTTTCAACGCGCGCGCAACGTCGGCGCTGATTTGTTGTAGCAAGGGCTTGGGCGTTTTCGCCGGGGCCAAGAGGCCGTACCAAAATATCCATTTGTAGCCCGCGAGGCCCGACTCACTGACCGTCGGCAGATCAGGTTGATCGGCCATGCGTTTGTCGCCGGTGACGGCGATGGCGCGGGCGCGGCCTTCTTTCACCAGATTGATTGCGCTCGCATACGGCGAGAAAAAGAAATGCACCCGCCCGGCCATCGTGTCGGCCAGCGCTTCGGGGATGCCCTTGAACGGCACATGCACCACGTTGATGCCGCTCTGGATGCGGAACAACTCGGCGGCGAAATGCGAGCCACTGCCGCTGCCGGCCGAAGAGAAATTGAGTTGCCCTGGTTTGGCTTTGGCGAGTGCGATCAACTCGGCGACGTTTTTCACCCCGAGATCAGGCGCGACGATCAGCAGTGCCGGGCCGGTGGCGGTGATGGTGATGCCAGCGAAGTCCTTCACCGCGTCGTAAGGCAGCTTGGCTTGAATCGCTGGTGACACTGCGTGCGCGGGCGTCACCGAGAGCAGCGTGTAGCCGTCGGCCGGGGCTTGCGTGAGTGCCTGCGCGGCGATGTTGCCACCTGCGCCGGCGCGGTTCTCTACCGTGACTGGCTGCTTCCACGCCTCGGTGAGTTTTTGCCCGAGCACACGGGCAATGATGTCCGGGCCGCCGCCGGGGGTGAAGCCGACGAGGATGCGCACGGGTTTGGTGGGGAAGGCGCTAATTGTGGCCGGCGTGGACGGCGTTGCCCCCGGCGCTTGGGCCTGCGCGAGCTGCGCGCCACCGAAGCCCAGCGTACACAGCAAGCACAACGGCAAACCAACCAGACGCATCGATTTTTTCATCACAGAACCGCTTTCCACAAATCAAGCACCAACAAAAAAGCAGCGCCGCCTCACAGCGCGCGCTGCCGCTTCCACTCTGAATGCCGTCAACTGCGCCGTCAACCGCGCCGTCAACTGCGCATCAAATTGTCAAATGAGCGTCAACTGCGAAACGATCTTCGTATTCAGATACGACTCCAGCGCCTCGGTGCCACCCTCCGACCCATAGCCCGAATCTTTCACACCGCCGAAGGGAATCTCCGGCATGCCGAGGCCATGATGATTGATCGACACCATGCCGCTCTCGAACCCGGCAGCAATCGCTGCTGCGGTTTTGAGCGACGAGGTATACGCATACGCCGCGAGACCATACGGCAGACGATTAGCTTCCGCCACCACGGCGTCGAAATCCTTGAACGGAATGATCGGCGCGACCGGCCCGAACGGCTCTTCATTCATGATCCGTGCATTGGCCGGAATGTTCGTGAGGATCGTCGGCTCAAAGAAGTAGCCACCGTCGAAACCCGCACCAGTCAACCGTTTCCCGCCGGTGACCAGTTTTGCGCCCTTCGACACCGCGTCTTCAACGATGCGCTCCATCGCGGTGACGCGGCGGGCATTGGCCAGCGGCCCCATCGTTGTGCCATCGGTCAGGCCATTGCCAACCTTGAGCGCTTTGGTGGCTTTGGTGAAGCCCTCAACGAAGCGGTCATAGACGTTCTCATGCACCAGGAAACGCGTCGGCGAGATGCACACTTGGCCGGCATTGCGATACTTCGCGCCGGCCAGCAGCATGGCCGCGCGATCGACATCGGTGTCTTCAAACACAATCGCCGGGGCGTGGCCACCGAGCTCCATGGTTGCGCGCTTCATGTGCAGGCCGGCCATCGCGGCGAGCTGTTTGCCGACGGCGGTGGAGCCGGTGAAAGTGACCTTGCGAATGATCGGATGCGGGATCAGATACTCCGACACTTCAGCCGGCACGCCGAACACCAGATTGATCACGCCGGCCGGCACGCCGGCATCGACGAACGCGTTGATCAACTGCGCCGGTGCGCCAGGGGTTTCTTCCGGCGCTTTGACGATGATGGAGCAGCCACTGGCAAGCGCGCTCGACAATTTGCGCACCACTTGATTAATCGGAAAATTCCACGGTGTAAACGCCGCCACCGGGCCGACCGGCTCTTTGGTGACGATCTGCTGCACGCCTTCGGCGCGCGACGGCACCACGCGGCCATAAGTGCGGCGTCCTTCTTCGGCGAACCACTCGATCAAATCGGCCGAGAGCATGGTCTCAATCTTGGCTTCCACCAAGGGTTTCCCTTGTTCCATCGTCATCAAGCGCGCAATCGAGTCAGCGCGCTCGCGCATCAGCTCGGCGGCACGGCGCATGATTTTGTAGCGCTCGAAGGCCGGCATTTTGCGCCACACCTTGAAGCCTTTGTCGGCAGCCGCGAGCGCGGCGTCGAGGTCAGCTTTGCCCGCATGCGCCACAGTGCCGATCACCTCGCCCGTGGCTGGGCTCAACACCGCGATGGTGCGGCCATCCGCCGCCGGACGCCACTGGCCATCGATCAACAGTTGCACGTTGACATATTGCTGGGCAAGATTTTTCGGGTCGATGCGATCCATGGCGGGTCTCCGGATAGGTGAGAAGGCTGAGGGTGAAACAAGAAAGGGCGTAACGATACTGCAAATTGGCGGCGCGGCGCTGATGCAATGTCCCGCGCAAAGGCTGGGTCACCACTGACGGGGTCAATGGGTGTCTCATTGTTCTTCGGTCTTGAGCACGTTGTTCTTCGGTCTTGAGCACGTTGTTGGTTTTGTATTGGTCGATGGTCAGGCCGTAATAGTTAGCGTGCGACGCCAGCCCCCCTCCGTCCACAAGCCGGTGTCGAACGACTGCGGTTAGATCGTGCGAAGCCACAATCTGGTGCGCCCAGGCCAGCGGGACGAGGCGATCCTGGTTGCCTTTGGCGTCACGGATACGGGTGCGGCGGATGAGTCATGGTGGCGTTTCCTTGCGACAGGTTCGTATTGGCGGGAAAGAATCGTGCTGCCTGACAACATGCTCTTCGCGGACGCGCGGCAAGCTGCCTGGCGCTTGGCTTACCATCTGGTTTGTCTTTCGGTTTGTCTTTCGGTTTGTCTTTCGCTTGGTTTGTGGTCTGCTTGATAGGTGATTGCTCTTGATGCACTTCGCAACGACGCTGGCAGTGGCAACCTGGGTGGCCTGCGCCGTATTCGCGCCGCTCCCCTCACAGGCGCGTGATCTCGCGAGTCTGCAGGCCAGCATCGAGCGCGTGGCGCAGAACACTGGCGGAACCGTCGGCGTGGGTGTGAGCCATCTCGAAAGCGGGCAGGAGCTATACCTGAACCGCGGCGTGCGCTTCCCGATGGGCAGCCTGTTCAAGGTGCCGGTCGCGGTGCAGGTGCTCGCAATGGTGGATCAGGGCACACTCGCGCTTGACAAACAGGTGTTGCTCCAGGCGAATGACCTGCGCCCCGGCAGCGGCAAGCTGGCGAAGACCTTCACTGGGCCGCAGCCGATCTCGGTGCGCGAACTGCTTGAGGCGATGCTGATCGACAGCGACAACACGGCAACCGACTTGCTGTGGAAGGAAGCCGGCGGCGCGCCTGCAGTGAGCGCGCGCCTCGCGGCGCTCGATCTGAAGACGATCAACGTGGCGCGGCCCACCGGCGATCTGCTGGTGGCCGCCATGGGCCTGAGCCAGCAGGCGTCGGGCGCAGAGATCACCCCCGAACGTCTGAACGACTTGGCGCGCCAAACTCCGCGGAGCCGCCGCCAGGGAGAAGTTGCGGCGTTCCTCAAGGACCAGCGCGATACCACGCCGCCTGAAGCCTACGTTGCGCTGCTCACGCGAATCTGGCGCGGGGATGCGCTGAGCGCGCCGCAAACCGCGCTCCTCCTGAACATCATGCATCGCTGCGCCACCGGCAGGGGCCGGCTCCCGGGCGGCTTGCCGCCCGGCACCAGGGTCGCGCGCAAAACCGGCACGCTGCAGCCGTTCGTCACCAACGACGGCGGCATCATCACGCTGCCGGGCGGGGGCGGGCACGTCGCCCTCGTCGTGCTGGTGCGTGAATCGCCACAAGACCTGAAAGCGCAGGAGCGCGCCATCGCCGATATTGCGCGTCTGGTTTATGCGCATTTCGCCCGGTGAGACGGAAACCCGATGTCGAAAAACCGTAAGGAGTCCGCAATGGCATTTCAATCCAGAGTCAGCACAGCAGTTGGTCTCGTGTGTGTGTTGATGTTGATGATGATGATGATGACGATGAGTTCAGCCCAGGCTGCCGAGGTCAAGGTCTTGTGTGCGGTTGGCATGCAGACGGTGATGGCAGACCTCGGCTCCCGGTTTGAACGGTCGACCGGACACCAGCTCGCGATGACCTTCGACACCGGGGGCGCCACCATCAAGCGCGCAAGTGGCGCAGTCGCCGATGTCGTCATCGCGATTCGCGAAGGCGTCGACGGATTGGCGCAGGACGGCAAGGTGGCGCGCGGCACGGTGACGGCGCTTGCCAGCACCGGCATCAGCGTCGCGATTCGCGCGGGCGCAGCGAAACCCGAGATTGGATCGCCCGAGACGTTCAAACAGGCGCTGCTGGCGGCCAAGTCGGTCACCTATTTGAATCCGGCGGATGGCGGGGCCAGCGGGATTCATTTTGCAAAAGTGCTGGAGCGCCTGAGCATCGCCAACGAAATGAAATCGAGGACCGTCTTCGCTGCCAAAGCCGCAGCGCTTGGGCCGATGGTCGCCAATGGCGAAGCCGAGATCGGCGTCTTGCAATATCAGTTGCTTTACGGCGTGCCGGGCATCGAGATCATCGGCCCGCTGCCAGCCGGCCTGCAAAACACCACACTGTTCGCGGCGGCGCTGCTGACCAGCGCCAGCAACCTTGAAGCAGCGAAACAACTGCTCGCGTTTTTGCGTAGCGCTGAGGCGGCTGCCGCGATCCAAGCGAAGGGCATGGAGCCGGTGGCGCAATGATGAACACCTCGCCTCGCGTTAGTTCGAGTGATTGGGCGATTTTTTGACAAACATGATGAGCAATCGCCATGCTGCCTAAAACCAAACCACAGCGAAGCGTTGCCGAAATTTGGGCTGCCGTTCCGCTGGAATCTCAACAGATGATTCTCGCCAATGTGTACTGCTCGCATTGCGGGCACGGCGTGCGCATCGCCGATTTTGACGCCGAGGTGATTGGCCGGGGGCTGTTGCTGAGCAGCATGTGCCCCGATTGCGGCGGAAAAGTGGCGCGCCACGTCGAAGAGGTGAATCCATGACAAGCCGGAAAAAGCCGTCGCAACCGCCTGCTCTCGCGCTTGCAACGTTGCAACAAAAGCTCCTCACCGATGCCGAGGTGACTTTGCTGAGCACCCAGCTTCAGCGCTTGATGGGCGCGTCGATGATCCAAATGGTGCACAAGCACGGCATGTCCACTGATGATTTTTTTCGCCTTGGCCCGCTCGCCAAACGGCTTGAAGCGGCGCGCGTTGAACGGGGAATGAATCTCAAGGATGTGGCCCTTGCGCTCAAGACGGCCCAATACAAACTGGCAACTCTCGAAAACGCGGCAGCGCGGGATTTGGATGCCGCATTGATGCAACGCTATGTCGAGTTTCTTGGCCTCAAGACTTGGTTTGGGCGCTGGAAAAAAGCCAACGCCGATCTGGCCGGACGCCTCGGCTTATAGAGCGGCAATGTTGGAAACCTGCCAATGCATCAGAGGCAGGAGAGTGGTGACTTTAAACTGCCTCTGAAACCGTTGGTGGAAGCCACTTTCCCGCCTAATGCTCTCAAGAACCGCTGTCAGCGCGCCTCACGCGCGACGATCATTTTCGGATCAACCAACTTGCCACTCTCGATGATGGTGTCACCATCGAGCGCCACCGTGCAATCCCGCATCGGCACATCGTAGTGGCCGCGCGTGGTGCGCTTACCGCCGCCTTGCGTGTTTGGGCCGGTAGAGAATAAAAAATTGCCAGGGAACACGCGTGCGGCGGCGCGCGCGCGTTCCGGTTCTTCGCCAGTGAGCGCCATGCCATACCAGCGCGCCTGCGGGTTCAGCCCCCACCCCAAGTGCGAGACGGCAAACGGGTCTTGATCGTTCGCTGCTGACTTGCCGTCGTCGAGCCAGTCTTGCATTAATTTGGCGTCAAGCCCGCCGCCAATGCGCGTGATGAAGCCGTCCTTGATCGTCAGCTCGACCGCGTCCGCCACGTAGCGGCAATACGGCAGGATGACGATGTCGCCGGGCGAGAGCACGACGCGGCCATTCGCTGTGCCTTCGTTCGGGAAGGTATGCACGTGGCCCGCGCCCCAGTGGTCGAAGCGGCCTTTCTCATCTGCGTAGCCGTATTGGCTCATCACCGGGTATTCGCCGCAGCGATACGTGAGGTCGCTGCCGGCCGCGCTGGTGACGCGCACGCTGCGGGTGTGTTCGAGGCGGCGGTGCGCGTGCAGCACCGCTTCTTTCAACCCTGGGGGAGACAGTAACTGGTCGAGTTCGTCGGGTGCGTCGATGATCATCAGCACGCGCACACCGGCGTCGCGCACTTCTTTCAACCATTTGCTGAATAGTGGCACGTGAAAGATCACGATCAAGTCCGCGCTCTTGGCGGCTTCGAGCGTGCCCTTGCATTGACCGATGGTCGGCACGCCGACCTTGGTCCAGGACGGAATCGCGTTGACGCACATCTCGTAAATATCCGCGCCGCATTCGTCGGCAGCGGCAAACGCCGACTCGATGAATTCGCGCCGCGTGCCGAGGTCACTGACGATGGCGATGGTCTCGCCAGGTTTCACTTGCGAGAGCGCGAACTGCTTTTTGAACAAGCCGGTGAGTTTGCCGGGGTTAAGTTCTTGCGGGCGGATGGCGGCGTGATGCATGGCGGTTCCTGAATCAGCGGACAGCGAGTGCGAGGGGGGGTTGAGGTGAATATAGCACCGCGAAATTGGCGCTCACGCAATTACTGAGGAGGCCGGTAAATAGTGCGTGATTTTATCGGGCAGCATATTGGACATGCTTTTCTTGAAACAGGTTTTGAATAATATGCGG
>JAYVSR010000135.1:0-38022 GCA_043775155.1 Burkholderiales bacterium
GTCTAATTCGTCCGACACTTCGTCGAACAATGCCTTAAGCGTGAGTGTCTGCATGGGGGTTGTAAGTGATGAGCGACTGATGGATGGCGGCGGGTTCCGATAACGTCGCGAGCAGAGTGCGCATCGAGGCGTCGGAGAACAGTTCGGCCAGCGAAGCGAGTATGAGTAAATGCGTATGGGCAGCTTTTTCCGGCACCAGGACAAAAAATAAAAGGTTGACCGGTTTCGCGTCTGGCGCGTCGAACGGGATCGCGTCCTTAAGCCGCAGGAACGCGCCTATCGGCGACTTGAGGTGCGCGATCCGGCCATGTGGAATGGCCACCCCGTGTCCCATTCCGGTCGAACCTTGACGCTCGCGCGCAAACAGGCTGTCGAAAACCGTCGCGCGTGCAATGCCCTGACAATTTTGGAATAACAAACCCGCCTCGTCAAAAACCCGGCGCTTGCTCGAAAGACTGAGATCAAGCGCTACGTTTGACGGCGGCAAGAGCCGGGAAATGACGTGGGCAGCGGGAGCGTGGGACGGTGCGTTGCCGTCTAGTTTCACGTGTTCCGCGGGTTCAGGTGGCTTCGGAGCCCAGTTCTTGGCGCTTGAGCGCCGCGTGGTTGTGACTGTAAGCGCGGTCCTTGTACTTGAGCACCTGGCGGTCCAGTTTATCGGCCAGATTGTCAATCGCGGCGTACATGTTTTCGTCGACGGTTTCGACATGAATATCTTTGCCACGCACGTGCAGGCTGACCTCGGCCTTGTGAGCGAGCTTTTCGACCGAGAGTATGACGTTGACGTCGATCACGTTGTCAAAGTGGCGATTGACGCGGTCGAATTTGGAGAGAACGTAGTCGCGGATGGCGGGAGTCACGGAAACATGATGGCCGCTGACGGTGAAGTTCATTGTTGCCTCCTGAGTTTGACTTATAAGGACTTGCGGAGATTGGCAGGAGGAATCCTTAAGGCGTCGCGGTATTTTGCAATGGTGCGGCGCGCGACGACGATGCCCTGCTGCCCGAGAATGTCGGCAATTCTTGAATCAGATAGTGGTTTCTTGGTCTCCTCCCCGGTAACGAGTTGCCTTATTAAAGCGCGGATTGCGGTGGAGGAGCAAGCCCCCCCGGTGTCGGTAGCGACGTGGCTGCCAAAAAAGTATTTCAATTCAAAGATGCCGCGTGGTGTGAGCATATACTTATTTGTCGTCACGCGCGAGATGGTGGACTCATGCAGGCCGAGTTCGTCGGCGATTTCGCGCAGCACCAAGGGGCGCATTGCGACCTCGCCGTGATCAAAAAAGTGGCGTTGCCGTTCGACGATGGCTTGCGACACCCGCTCGATGGTTTCGAAGCGCTGCTGCACGTTTTTGAGCAGCCACTTGGCTTCTTGCAATTGAGTGACGAGTCCGCTGTTGTCCGCCGTGCCACTGCCGCGGCCGCGCTCGCGCGCAAGGATGTCGGCATACAGGCGGTTGATCTTGAGCCGCGGCACCGCCGCCGGGTTGACATGCACGCGCCAGACTTTGCTGACTTTGCGCAGGATCACATCGGGCGTGACATAGCGGGTATCAGGGGAGCCAAATTGCGCGCCGGGGCGCGGGTTGAGCGAGAGAATCAGGTCGCGCGCGGCCTTGAGCTGCTGGTCATCGCACTTGCAACTTCTTTTCAGCGCGGAGAAATCGCGCGCAGCGAGTGTGTCTAGCTGGGTGGCGCAAATGCGCAGAGCGAGATCGCGCGCGTTCGATTGGCGTTGCGCGCGCAACTGTAATCCAAGGCAATCGGCCAAATCACGCGCGCCGACACCGGCGGGCTCGCATGACTGCAGCAACGCGAGCGCGACATTGAGTTCTTCGAGGAGCGGCTGTTCGAGTATCGGGTCTGGCAGGTTCGCGGTATTCGCTGCAGCGGACTGAGCTTCATCGCCGCCTGCCAATAGAGAGTGGATTTCCTCCAGTGACTGGGTGAGATACCCATCTTCATCGAGCGCCTGGGCGAGCGTGATGGCGAGCAATAAATCGCGGGTAGATAGACGCTTCAAGCTCAGTTGTGCCACCAGATGATCGAGCAGCGTTGTCGCGGCAGCGGGCTGGCGCTCGGCCGGGTTGTCGTCGTCATCGTCGCGTTGGGTGCGTGTGCCGCTGGAGAAATCGCGTTCGCCCCATTCCGGCGGCGCATCGCCGCCCTGCGGCCCGAACGCATCAGGCAGTGATTCGGTGACCGGCGTCTCGGCACCGGCGTAGTTGGGGGCGTCGTCCTCCCGTTCGAGCAGCGGGTTGTCCGCCATGATCTGCTCGATCTCTTGTTCCAATTCGAGTGTCGACAGTTGCAGCAGGCGAATCGACTGCTGCAACTGCGGCGTCAGTGTCAGATGCTGCGAGAGCTTGAGATGAAGCCCCTGTTTCATGGCTGCGCGCGGGCTCTCAAAGGCGGAAGTGTTCGCCGAGGTAGACGCGGCGTACGTTCTCGTTGCTGACGATGGCCTCTGGCGTACCGGACGCCAGCACGCGGCCTTCGTTGATGATGTAGGCGCGATCACAAATGCCCAGCGTCTCGCGCACGTTGTGATCGGTGATCAGTACGCCGATGCCGCGATCTTTGAGGAAGCGGATGATTTTTTGAATGTCCAGCACGGCAATCGGATCAACGCCGGCAAACGGCTCGTCTAGCAGAATGAAGCGTGGCCGGGTGGCCAGTGCGCGCGCGATCTCGACGCGGCGGCGCTCGCCGCCGGACAAAGACATCGCCGGGTTGCGCGCCAGGCTGGCGATGTTGAGTTCGCCCAACAGATCGGCGAGACGCCGGTCGATTTCGACTTTCCGAAGGTCTTGCAGCTCCAGCACCGCGCGCACGTTTTCTTCCACCGACAGCTTGCGAAACACCGAGGCCTCTTGCGGCAGATACGACAGACCGAGACGCGCGCGCCGGTGGATCGGCAGATGGGTGGCGTCGTCGCCGCCAATGCTGATGCTGCCGGCGTCGGCACCGGTCAGGCCGACCACCATGTAGAAGCAGGTGGTTTTGCCCGCGCCGTTTGGCCCGAGCAGACCGACGACTTCGCCATTGGCGACTTCGAACGAAACATCTTTGACAACTTCGCGCGCTTTGTATTTTTTCTTCAAGCCGCGCGTGACGAGGGAACTCATTTTTTCCTCATTTTTTCTTTGGCTCCGGGTATTCGTCACGCGGCGCAATAATGCCGCCGGATGGCTTCAGACTGAGATCGCCGGGTTTGGCTGCTGGTGCGCTCGCCGCTGGTGCGCTCGCAGCGGGGCTGCGCGGCTGGATCACGGCGCGCACGCGGCCGTCCGGGTTGCTGGCGGTCGCCGCTTGCGCACCGCCGCCAAGTACGCTGTAAAACTCGGTGCGGCCATCGTAGACAATCGTGTTGCCGCGCACCTCGTCATCGCCGCGTTTGAACCGGGCGCGCCCGGTGAGCTCGGCTTTTTCTGCCTTGGCGCTGTACTCGATACGGTCGCCCCAGCCTTGCACAATTTCATCGATGCCTTCGCGCTTTTGGCGAAAGTAAGCAAAGCCGTCCGGCCCTTTGTCGGCAATGCCGTGCTGAAAACCTTCCGGGTCCTGACGTACCGTAATGCGATCCGCCAGAATCGTGAGCGTGCCTTGGGTGAGGACGACGCGGCCCTCAAAGATGTTGACCTGGCGCAGGTCGTCGTAGGTCATGCGCTCGGCTTCGATGTCGACTGGTTTGTCGCGGTCGGCTTTTTCGGCCAAGGCGGGTGTAGCGATGCAGGATGCCGCCAAAGCAGCGGCGAGCGCAATGGAGCGCGCAGCGGAGAGAGGGCGGGATGGCATTATTTTTTTCGCTCAAAGACGGCAGTGACGGTCGAGTGCAACGCGATCCGGCGATAGCGATTGTCGAAATCCATGCCGGTGCCGGTTAACAAAGACTTGCCGCGCTCGATCTCGACCCGCTCGGGTGTGTCGGCCTTGTCGTCGTCCGGCAATACGCGCAAATAGCTGGTGCGCACGCGCAGTTCCTCAGAAGGCTTGGGGCCGCGCTCGCCCGCCTTGTGCAGCTCGACGTTGTCGTAGAGGCGTACTTCCCGGCCATCGGCGGAGACCAGGCCGCGCGCGGCGCTGATGCGGGTCTCCGGCCTGCCCGGCTGCGATTGCACCAGGCGTGGTGCGGTGAGATGCGAAGTGTCATCGTCGGGGTAGTGCAACATGTTTGCCGCCGCCAGCGAGTAGCGCGCATCACCGGTGTCGCTCAAGCGCGTGAGCATGAATTTGTTTACCGTGTAATCGGGGGTGTGGGTAAGCTGCCGCGGCGTGGCCGGCACCGCCAGTTCAACCGTGCGGTCAAGCCAAAACGTGAGCATCGCCAA
Source organism: Burkholderiales bacterium (assembly GCA_043775155.1). Classification (GTDB taxonomy): domain Bacteria; phylum Pseudomonadota; class Gammaproteobacteria; order Burkholderiales; family JAEUOS01; genus CANJDH01. The sequence continues at coordinate 4,332 of JAYVSR010000135.1, forward strand.
GAGCAGCATGATCACCAAGGGCAATACGGCACCCAGAGAGGCGCGTGGCAAACCTTTCACTGAGGCTCCTGAGCGAGTTCGAACATGAGCATGAGTCCAGCTCGGCAGGCGGGCAGGTGCGGCGTCGCCGGCAGATTGCGCAAGCCATGCACATGGAGCGTTGCCGTTGCCATTTGCGTCATTTGCAATACCCGGTCAAGAGTCCGTCGTACAAACCCTGGGCGCGCAAAATCATGTCACACACTTCGCGCGCCGCACCCATCCCGCCCGGCAGCGCGGTGACGTAGTGGCAGCGGCTGCGCACGTCAGCCACCGCTGCGGGTACTGTGGCCGCAAACCCGGCGCGGGTTAATACCGGCAGGTCGATTAGGTCATCGCCGATGTAGCCTGCTTGGGCGGCATCGAGTTTTAGTTCGTCCAGCACTTCGGTGAAGGCACCGAGCTTGGCCTCAACCCCTTGAAAGCAAAAATGGACGCCGAGGTCACGCGCGCGGCGGTCCACCAGATCGGAGCGCCGCGCTGTAATCAGCGCGACCTTGATCCCCGCATCGCGCAGCATCTTGATCCCTTGCCCGTCCGCTGCGTGGAAGGCTTTGATCTCGCTGCCGCTGTCGGTGTAGTACAAGCGGCCGTCGGTGAGGACGCCATCGACATCAAATGCCATCAATTTGATGGCGGCGAGACGCTGGGTTAGGCTTGCATCCATGAGGGGCGGGGATCCGGAGGGGATGTGACGTGAAGATGGATAGTGGCTGGTGGGATCAGACGACTTTGGCGTGAAATAAGTCGTGCATGTTGAGCGCGCCGATCAGGCGGCCATCCGGGCTGGCTACCAGCAGCTGATTGATCTTGCGCAGTTCCATCAAACGTACCGCTTCAGCCGCCAACGCATCACCGCCAATCGTGGCCGGGTGGGGCGTCATGACATCGGCGACACGCGCGGTTTTGAAATTGGCAACACGCTCCAGAGCGCGGCGCAGGTCGCCATCGGTGAACACGCCGGTGATGGTGCTGTCAGGATTGAGCACCGCAGTCATGCCCATGCGTTTGGCGGTGATCTCGAGCACTGCCGTGGCCAGCGTGGCCGTGTTGGGTACAGAAGGCACGTCGTCGCCCTGACGCATGACATCACTGACGCGCGTGAGTAACTGCCGCCCCAACGCGCCACCGGGGTGCGAACGGGCGAAATCTTCCGCCCCAAACCCCTTCGCGTCGAGCAAGGCAACGGCAAGGGCATCGCCCATGGCCAGTTGTGCCGTGGTGCTGGCGGTGGGGGCGAGATTGAGCGGGCAGGCCTCTTTGGCGACGGCGGTGTTCAGGTGCGCGTCGGCCAGGCGCGCCAAAGTTGATTCAGGGTTGCCGGTGATGGCAATCAAACCGGCCCCCAGGCGCTTGATGGCCGGCGTAATCGCCAGCACCTCGGCAGTTTCGCCTGAGTTTGAAAAGGCGATCACCACGTCGGTGCTGGTGATCATGCCCAAATCACCATGCCCCGCCTCGGCTGGATGGACAAAAAACGCCGCCGTACCGGTGGAGGCAAAGGTCGCCGCGACCTTGCGGGCGATGTGGCCGGATTTGCCGATACCGAGCACCACCACCCGGCCGCGACAGGCGAGCAGCAGATCGACGGCGTGGGAGAACGCGGCGTCGATCCGCTGTGCCAATTGAGCGACCGCCTCCGCCTCGATTTGCAGCACCTGTCGTGCCAATTCGAGCGTTTGCGCACGCGAGCGTTGCGGCGGCTTTTCGCTGGAGAGAACGACCGAAATCATGCTCCTGAGTATAGCAAACCAACTTGCCCGTCTGGCAACATGGCATCAAGTTTGCAGAGGGCGTTGCAGAGGAAGTGCCAACAACAAAAAACCCGCTACAAGAGCGGGTTTTTGAGGGGGGTTGAATGATTAGTTAATCAGCGTTGCGCCGCCGCAATTTGCCGCAATGGTGTTTTGCGTGGTCATCCAGTTGGTGCCGCTTTTGCAGGTGGCGGCGGTCGGGGCGGTACCAGTAGCGCCATCCCATACGCTGAAGCGGAACTGACCGGTTTCGGGCACGCTATCGTCGATCTTCACGTCAGCTTCAAAAATGACATTCGACGGGATCAATGGGCCGGTTTTGATGTTGTGGCGCAGCGTAGGGGTCACGCCGGTAGGCGTGTTATACGCCGCATCGGAAACTAGTTGCAGGGCACCACCGTAGGCATTTACAGGGCTATTTGTGTTGGCGGCGGTACCCGTCGTCGTGCATACCTGACAGCTTATAAATCCCGTCGTAGTGATGTTTTGAAAGGCGGTTGCGGCATCGGCCGCATCAATCTGACCATTTCCGGGATTTGTCGTTGCAGCCGTCACACCCGCGCCGACTTGAGTCACTTGACCCGCCGTCAAGTCGCCAGGCGTCATGCGAAACCGGTCCTGAAAGCCAAAAAACGCCGCCTTCACGCTGTTTTGCTGGTCGATGATATTGCGCACGCGCGCGTTTTGGATCAACTCTTGGCCGCGCAAAATGCCGCCCAGCAAGAGGCCAATGATTACTAGCACGATCGCAATTTCGACTAAGGTAAATCCACTTTGTTTGCGCATGATGTCCTCTAATCTGGTTGGTGTGACGGGGTTACACCCGATTCATGGTGCAAGCTGCATGCCAAGCAATGAGTGCCAAAAACACACCATTTTCTCACTCGCAGGCCCAATTTGCCGCTCATTCTAGTGAATTATTCGGTGTTTGTGTTGGGAAACCGTCACCGCTGATGGAAACACGTCATCGGGCCGCTGGCGATCCGGTGTCTTCCAGCTCTTTGAGCCGCCCGGCCAAAAATCGGTATTCAGTGACGTCTGTCACGTGCCCGCTGGACAGCAACGCGCCAAGTAACACTTTCGCGGCCTCGGTCTGGTTCATCTCCGCACGCAAAAAAATTTCCATTTGCCGCGCCCAGGAGGGTACGTCAGACGCGGTGGCGTACAGACGCAGCGATTCGGCATAGCGCACCGCGAGTTCGAGATCATGTAATTGATGTTTAGCGACGTAGGTGCTGTGCGCCAGCCATTGCCAGCGCTGATTTGGCGCCTTGAGAAACTGGTGATGCACGAACTCCAGCATGACGCGTTGGCGGGCGGGATCGTCGACCGCTGCGTAGAGGCGGCTGGCGGCCAGAAGCGGATACTGGCCCGCCGGGTCGAGTTCCAAAATGCGTTCGAGCCAGGCGCAGACGCGGGTGTAGTCGAGGCGCTTGAACGGCAGGCTGATCCCTGGCTGGTTGTCATGGGTTTGCAGCGCGAGGTTCAGCCACTTGGCGTAGGCGAGCGGCTCGTTCAGGCTTGACATCCGCGCATCGGTGACGCTTGGCGGAGTGCCCAAGTCTTCGGCGGAGGGGCGCTGCGGCGCTTGCGCGAGCGACCAGACGGCCTGCGCGCAGATCAGCGCGGCGAGACTCAGGCCGATTGCCAGCGGCACCGCGCTGAGCGGGCGTTCGTCGCGGTGCGATGTGGCACGGATGCGCCGGGTGAAGCGCGAAACCGCAGTACGAGTTACGGAGGTGTGGCTCACAAGTTTTTACGATAAAAATCAAACCCGGCCAGCAACAACAAGAGCGGCACATAAATCGCGGCTTGCGCCGCTGCTGCCGGCAATTGCCACCACACTGCCGGGCCTTGCCAGAGCCATGCCGACGAAGCAAACCGGTCCAGCGCCGGCAACATCGTCGCGATGCCGTGCAGCACAAAGCTCATGAACTTGAAGCTCGGCGCGCCGGATGGTGCCACCGGGCTGGCGGTGATTGCCAGCAAGGCCGGCATGATCCGGCTCAACGCATAAAACGCCGTGACCACTAGGAGACACAGAGCGCTCTGGCCGATGACCAAGGCGCAGGCCATCGCGGCGGCGGCGACAATCGCGAGTTCAAACGCCAGAGCGATGCCCCAGGCTGCGACATTGAGCGCTGGTGCAAATAACAGCAGCGGCAGGCTAAACAACGCCGCGCTGAGCGACGCCAGCACGACGTAGCCAAGCAGTTTTCCGGTTACGTAGCTGGCGCGCGGCAGTGCCAGCGAGAGCAATAGCTCCAAGCCCTTGTCGGCCTGCTCACGGGTCAGCCCCGAGACGACAAAGCTCATCACCAACAGCATGGCGGCAATGCGTAAAAACGCCGCCAGTGCAGATCCTTGAATGTTTGCCGCTTCGGTGATTGCCATTTCGCCGGCAAACCACGCCACGCCCATCCCGGCCAAGGCAATCACCATGGCCGCCAGCGCCAGCCGGCCGAACAATGCTTCGGCAAGCACATAGCGCGCGATCGTGATCACACCGGGCAATGCGCCGGTCAATCCGCCACGGCGGCGAATGTCGGCGAAAATGGGGGGCGGGCTAGCGGGGTTGACCATCGGCACATTTTACGGCCCTGCGGCTGGTCTCGCCGTTGACATCGCCGCCGGTCTAATTGGTTGATCCGGTTAATCACTTGCGAGTATCCTAGCCGCCCGGCCCCGTCCGGTTTCACCAGCACGGTTTACTCCACCCCATCGCTCCCCATGCCTGCAATTGAGTCCTACCGTAACCGCGCGCTGATATTTGCGCTGCTACTGCTATTGACACTGCAAGCTTCGGCAGACGGCGGCTGGCGGCCGATGCTGTTTTTTGCGCACATTGGCACAGCATTGTTGTGGCAGCCATTGGTGCCTCACAAACGCAACTTGACGCCATGGCAAATCGCGCTGGTGGCGGGCGTGGGCGCGCTGCTTGCCGCATTGTTGAGTCCGTGGGTGTTGCTGGCCTGGACGATCTTGATTACCGGCCTCGCGGCAGGCCGCATCACAATGCTGGCCCCGAGGACTGAGCGCGCGTTCTACGTCGCTATTTTGGCGTTCATGGTGGTGGTGATGTTTTTGTTGCTGGTGCCCGGATTGTTGCCCTCCTACTTGCAGGCAGGCTTGCCGAGCGAGACGGCGCGTGATTGGCTGACAGGCGGTTTGGCTGTGGTCTTGTTGCCACTGGCGGTACTGGCGTGGCGCGCCGATATTGCCGCAGTTGCACACCCCGCAGCGAGTCGTCAAATCGTCGGCACCTACGATCTGGTCTACACCGCGTGGGTCGTGGGGCTGCTGCTGCTATTGATTTTTTTTTGCATCGCGCTGATGGCCCTGACCCGGTATGGTTACCTGCAAAGCATGGCCATCACGCTGATTGGATTCAGCTCGTTGCTGCTGACGTTCTCGTGGGTATGGGCGGGAGTCGATCATGGCGGCCGGGACGGCACCGGCGGTGGTCTGTCGGTGCTGCTATCGCGTTATCTACTGTCTTTTGGTTTGCCATATGAAAAATGGCTCGACAAATTAACCACGCTGAACCGCACGCAAACCGACCCGGTGCGTTTTTTTGATGGTGCCATGCAGGCACTCGGTGATTTGGCGATTGTGGCCGGCGCCGAATGGACCGGCACCTCAATGAAAGGCGGCTTCGGCGCAACCGAAGGCGGGGAAGCCGTGCGCATCACCGCGCAAACCAGCGAAAACGACACTGTCCGTCAAGTCGAGGTGCTGCTGCGCACGCGCGAGCCGCTGTCGCCGGCATTCCTATGGCACTTTCAACTGTTGATTGGTCTCGCAGCAGAGTTCTACTGGGCCAAAACACGCGAGGCGCGCCTCCTGCAGCGCAACTATTTGCGTGCGGTGCATGAGACCGGGGCGCGCCTGACACACGACATCAAGAACCTCCTGCAATCGCTCAACGGCCTAGTCGAGGCGATTGACTATGTTGAAGATGACCGCCAGGTGCGAAAGCTGGTCGGCCGGCAATTGCCTGCCATTTCGGCACGGCTGGCGGCAACGCTCGCCAAGCTGCAACAACCATCGACAGACAGTCAGCGCCTGCGCAATTTGTCTGCATGGTGGGACGGTCTGACAAAACGCTACGCGCCTGAGGGCATTCACTTTCGCGATCCGCAGTGGGACCACGATCTGCCCATCGTTGAGGCTCTGCTCGACAGTGCAGCAGACAACCTGATTCGAAACGCGGTGCGCAAACGTGCGGTCGAGCCGGGTGTAGTCATCACGGCGTCGCTCACTTGCCGCGTTGGCGAAATTGAATTTGCGGTCGAAGATGGCGGCGCCGCAGTGGACGATGAGGTTGCACGACAGTTGTTTAATTCGCCAGTCGCCTCGCGCGACGGTTTGGGCATCGGCCTGTTCCAACTCCAGGAGCAAGCAGCAGAACTCGGATATGCCGTCTCTCTGGCGGAAAACCGGTGCGGTTGCGTTAGATTTGTGCTGACCAATCGCGCTGCCGCGCGGTCGGTGAATTGGCGGGCGTGATCGGTCTAAAACCGTTGGTGGAAGCGGGTCTTGGCCGGTCGCAGCTGGTTAAGGCATGCGGTTGGCGACCACCATGCGGCTGATCAGGGTATGTGCCGAGACCCACACAAGCTGGTCATCAAATTCGCACATTTCGCTCGTGCCCGTCGTATCGCTGCAGGTGTTTGCCGCATCTTTTGAGTTGCGGACGATAAACGCCAGTGCAAACGACGCGCCGGCCGCCAGCGCAGCGTTGGGGTTGGTCGTGGCGTTCGCGGTTTCATCGACGTTCGCTGCCGGTGCCCCTGGCCGTACTGTGCCGCCCGCTTGCGTTGCGCCGTAGCCATTTTTGCCAAACGACCAGACGATCGCGGTGGCGCCGGGCGGGTTTGCCCCGGCCCCGCCTGCCAGAGTGGTTTTCGATTTATCGGCATTCCGTTGATTGATCACAATTGCGCCGGACGTGGCGGCGGCGTAGGACAGGCCGTACAGCACACTCGATGGCCGCGGTGAGGTATCGGACGCCACAGAAAATTCATCGGATACGCGATATCCGAAACGATTGTTCCAAGCGTCGCCTTCGCTCATATTGAGTGAGGCCCAAGGAAACGTGCCGATGACGTTACTGCAAGCGCCGGTGTTGGCACCCGCTGCGATCCGGTCTTCAAGACCGTCGCCGGTGCTGTCGGGGCAGGGCAGCCGCTTGTAGATGACGGCATAGCCCAATAACGACTCGCGAATTTCTTCGAGTTGTCGTTGTGTGCTGTTGACCTGACTTTGCTCGACCTGGCGGCTGAGCGGGCCGAGCAATCCGCCAATCAACAGCGCAATAATGACCATGCTGATGGCGAGTTCGGCCAGGGTGAAGCCGTGTTGGCGCGTTCTGAAGCCGTGTTGGCGCGCCCTGCAGCCGTGTTGCTGCGCCGGCGTGGCGAATGGGGTTATTGAATGCCGTACCACGTGGAGAGGCCGTTGATGGTGATTCGCAGCGTTACTTTGTAAGCACCCGATTTTCCGGGAATCGAGAGTGAGCCGGCACCGCTCCAGCCGCCTGCAACTGCGTGCGTTGGTGAGACCGCATAGTCAACCACGCGTTGCCAACTGTCCCAGTACAAATTGCTGAAGAACGGACAGTAGGGGAGCCAGTCAGCGAGCGAACCGGTGTCATCCCAATAGCTGCTGGGCAGGTAACCGCTCGTCGCACCAGTATCGGCCCGGCGGTCCAGGGTATTGTCCGCAAATGGTGTCCGGTCATTCGTCTTCGCGAAGGCGTTTATGCAGCTGATCGCCTCGACCGCAATCCGGTCGCTTGCGACCTGCATTAACTCATCGATCGTGATGTAAACCAACCGGTCATTGCATGAGTACGGTTGAGTGAAGCGCGCGTCTTTCGTCGTTGTCACAGCAGGCACGCATTGAATGAATTCCATCGGTGACGTCGCCGCTGTGCGGTATCGTGCGTTGTCACAAAACCCGCCGGTGCATTGGGTGTTGCGTACTGTGTCCAAAAATTGATCCGGGTTGACGCGCACCGTTCCGCGGCTGGCCTGCGTCAGGGTGCCGGTTTGCCGCGCCGCCGGAGGGCCGGGCAAGAGGATGACGGCTGCGACCCGGTTCGAAATAATGGCACCAAACGGATCGCGCACCACTAGCCAGGGGAACGGTCGCGTCGCTGCGCCGGCCACCGTACCGCACCCCGTCGCGCCGGCGGTTGCAATCGAGGCGTCCAGCCGCGCCGGACATTCGGCACCATAGCTGTGATCGACCAAATTTGCCGAGACGGCGTACCACGGAACCACTCCAGCACCGTCCGTCGTACCGTCCTGACGCAGATTTACACCGAGCATGCGCCAAGGTAGTTTGCCGAGGCACCGAATCGTAGTCGGTGCGAGATAGGGTGTGACCAGAGTTTGGCTTGCGGCGACCGTCCAGGTGCGAATAATGCAGCCGAGATCTTGCATGCCGTCATACAAGATTGGACCCGAAGAAGTCGCCGTGCCGTAGACATCCGGGTACGGCAGCGCACCAGGCCGCACGGCCCGGTATCCCTGCGTGCTGGTGATGTCGACCGACCGTGACCACGCCAACAAGGCGTCTTTTGCCAGGGCGAGTGTTTTGGTTGCCTCGGCGGATTCCCCCCCCCCCTTGGCGCCGGCGAGATTCAAGGCGCGAATTCCCAGCGTGCCGCCCAGCACCAGCACGATGAAAATCAGTAACAACAGGGCGACGCCCCGCTGGCGATGGGTGCAGGCGAGGTACCGCCGGTCGCGCTGCTTGCTCGCGTCACCGTGGGTCTGCACCCACCGGAGAGTTGGCTGGCTCGCCATGCGAAGTCGTTACCTGGGGGCGGTGGTTGAATGCGTCGACGCCCGGGGCGGTGGATTCGCACCGGGCGTGGGTGTCGCGGCAACAGTAGCGCCGCTGGCTCGTGGTTCGGCCAGCGGACTGCCAGATTGGAGCGGCACCGTCGTCTGATAGCCATCCATCGTCCGCCCATTGGTGAGATCCACCATCTGACCTGGCCGTGCCGACACGACCGGCCCGCCATCGGCCTGGATCCGCACCGATTGATTGGACTGCGGTGCAATTGTCACGCCGGCTGGGCCTTCGCCTTGACGGACTTCTTTGCCGTCGAGAAACAGGATGGGTGTTTTGCCCGGCCTGACGATGATGCCGTTGACGATGACAGTCTGAGGCGCGTTGGTGTCGGCTGGCGCACCGCGCCGCAGGTCGAGCGCTTGCCGTTCTGCGGGCGTGTAGAAAAGGCGGCCGAGGCGGTTGTCTTGGCTCTGCGCTTGACCGCAGATACAGATCAACACAGACACCAGCAGCGCGAACAATTGGCGCGGCGTCAGAAGGCGCGGCCACCCCAGAAGGTCGCGTCGCCTGACGGGATGGCGTGATCCGTGGTGGCTCATCGGTTGCCCTTTGCCGCCGCGCTGGCGGCAGGTACGGCGTCTTCAACGAGCGTGATCCAGTCAATTTCACAGGTGGCCGCGAGATTGCCGGCTGCCGCTGCGCTGCCTAAACCGAAACTGCTGGTCACGCGTGCGGCCCCACCCGCCCCCGCACGCGCGGTTCCCGGCTTGGCACTTTGCAGTGTGCATTGTTCGATCTGAAAAATCCCGGCGGGCGGGCTGGCGAGCCGCCGCAGGTAGCCGATGAAATCTCCTTCATGCACCAGACCAAGTTCGAGTTTCATCCGGCTCGCTTGCAGCGACCAGCCGCTCGCTGGCGCAGCGCCAGTGTCATACGGCCGGCGCGCGGCAATCGAGTACACCACACGTGGCAGCGCTTGGGCCTCGCGCGCCTCGACGACACGTTCAACCCAGTCGAGCCGCTCACCCTGCTCGGCACTTTGGGGGCTAGTGGGGCGGATCGCGTTCATCTTGACATAGCGCTTGTATCGCTCCTGATAGGCAGTGATTTGCTGGCTCTCGTCGTTGGCACGTGCCAGGCGGCCACTTGCATCGAGCGCTTGTTTGCGCATTTGCAGTTCACGATTGGCTGCATCGGCTTTGAGCCAGTTTCCAGCCCAAGCGGCACCGATGCCAAGAACTGCGAGTGCGGTACCCAAACCGGCAGCGACTGACAGCTCGCGCATCTGTTGGGAGTTCATGGGGGCACCTTGCGGGTGACGCGCAACACGATCGGCTCGGCCGCTTCGCTGGCGTTGTCATCGTCGCCACCTTTGAGCGCGCCGGTCGGTGACACATCCATCGGCAGGCGTACGGCGGTGACTTCCACCCCCGGGATGGACCGCAGCGCGTCGATGGCGGCGCGTGCCGCCGCCACCTTGCGGCGTGGCGTCGCGGCGCGCTCCTGCGACAGCGCGCCGGTGAGAATCACGACCTCGTAGCGGTCGGCTACAGGCACGCCTGCGGCGCCCGGCGCGGCGGGTGCGCGCGGCGCTGCTGCGGGGAGGGCCGCGCCGCCATTGGCGGCGGCATCGGGATTATTGCTGGTGAGCCAATCAATTTTGTCAATTGCAAATGCCGGCGCCTGCATGAGTGCTTGACTGATCTGTATCAGGATCGGCTCAGGACTAAGCGGATGGGTCGCCAACGGGTCGAGTGCGAGAACCGCACTTTTGAGCAGATCTGGCGTGATCAATGTTTTTGGGAATGACTTTGCAATATTTTGATACTGCGCGTTGGCCCGGGCGACACTGGCCATGTGGGCATCGGTGCCCGCGTCGATCGCGCTCGCCTGGCTATACAAAATACCGCCTGCGGCAAGACCGGCGGCACAGGCCACTGCGCCAGCAGTGACAATGCCGGCGCGCCAGCGCCAAAGTCTGAAATGGTCGCTCACCCAGGACGGCGCCAGATTCACGCGCGGAATGGTGCGGAGCGCACCCGCCGCCCACTGCGCGTCGGCAAAACGAGCGTCCGTGCCGCTGGTTTCCAGCCCAGTATGGGGTCCCACAGAATCGGATAAATCGGCGAGATCAAACTCGAGCCTTTCTGTATTGACGCACGTGGTACGCCAAGCTGCCTTAACCCCCGGCGGACACAACACCAGCACCGCTAACGGGCCAGAGGTACGTTGTAGCCAGCGCATGGTGGCAAGGTACTGCTGGGTGCGCATGATTTCTGCGGCGATCCGGGGACCGGCTGCAATCAGATCGTCCAGTTGGATCGATGCGAGGCGGGAAAACCGGGGTTGGCCATTTTCCAGATACACCTGACGCAGACCGGCGCGATTGAGCGTGACGGCCAGTACGCCGCGCCCCGCCAGTGCAGCGTGCTGACCCAGCCAAGCCGAGGCAACCGCGGGCGAATAAACACCGCGCACCTGATTCTGCGCCGCATGCATGACCTCAAGCCAGGGATCGAGCGCTTGCTGATTGGTCAGCGCCATAAATAGTACCTGCTCATCGCGCCGCCGCGAATTGGCCGCCGGATTTGCTTCGCGCCCGATCGACGCGCAAGCGCGGTAAGGCATGCTGCGATACAACTGGTCGAACTTGCGCGCCAGCAACTTGCTGCGGGTCGGGCCGATGACGTAAGGAATCGTCTCAAACTGAAAGTCTTCTTCGACCAAATCGGCGAGCACGACAAACTGGCTGCGCCGGCGGCTCTGGCAGTAACCCTGAAACAACTCCATCTCATCCAGGGCAAAGGCTGCTTCGAGAGTCAGTTTGCCGCGGCTCAGCAGATAGGCCTCTGCGCCTCCAGCGTGAATCATCAGGGCACGCCGGCGAATGCCGGGCAAGGAAAAATTCATAGCTTCAACTTGCTGATCGTGTCATACAGCGGGCCGAACACCGCAAGCAGCACCCAGGACAGGACGACGCCCAGCACCAGCACCAAGGCCGGTTCGATCATTGCCTGCACCCGGTCAATGCTTTCCTTGACTTCACGATTGTAAAAATAGCTGACGTTGAGCAGCGCTTCATCGAGCGCGCCGGTGGTCTCACCGATCCGCAGCATGCGCAACACCAACGGTGGAAACAGCTTTACCGAATCAAACGCAACGCTGATGCCTTGGCCTTCGCGGATCAATGCGCCGGCGCGCGCCAAGCCCTCGCTGATCACGCGGTTGGCCGCGACGGTTTCTGAAATCTGCATCGCTTCTAGCACGGTGATGCCAGACGAATACATCAGCGCAAACGTGCTGGCAAAGCGGGTCAGAATAATCTTGCGCAAGATCGGGCCGATATACGGCAACCCGATCTTGACGCGATCTGCAGTGTAGGCGAGCTGGTCGGAGGCGCGGATCGCGGCGAGCAGCGCAAAGATTGCCAGCACCGGCAGGCCGAACACGAGATACCAGTATTTGACGACGAATTCGGACACGCCAATTAACAAGCGGGTTTGCAGCGGCAGGGCCTGATTCATGCTCTTGAGGAACTTGGCCATTTCCGGCACCAGAAACAGCAGCAACATGGCGATCACCCCGAGTACGATGGAGCCAACAAAGGCGGGGTAGAGGACAATCTTTTTCGCGTGTGCCGCCAGCTCATCTTGCCACTTGAGCGTATCGGATAGGCGCTTCAACACCTCGACCAACTGGCCGGTGCGTTCACCGGCCGACACCAGGCTGACGAAGATGTCGCCAAACACTGCGGGTTGATCGGCCAGCGCTTGCGACAGCGATTTGCCGCCCTCAATCGCCTCGATCAAACTGCCTAGCACTTCGCGAAATGGCGCTGATTCGACGCTGTCGCGCAACTCCGCCAGGCCGTCGAGCAACGGCACCCCGGCGGCGGTCATCATCTCCATCTGAAAGCAAAAGGTGATCACGTCTTGCCGCGTGACCTTGCCGCCGAACAGCCGCCGTCTGCCCGACGCCGACTCGGCGGTCAATAAGTCGAGGCCGATGCGGGTTAAGCGTTGTTCAAGGTCAATCAGATTGGCGGCTTCAAGCCTGCCGCTGACGCGATGGCCATCGTGATCAATCGATTTGTAAGCGAAGACCGCCATCGCTTCACCGCCGCCGTCAGATAGCCGCGAGCGCGCGGCCGGTGAAATCGATCACCCGCGCCACTTCGTCAAGCGTGGTCGAGCCGTCGAGGACGCGGCGTACGCCGTCTTCCGCCAGCGGGATAAAGCCTTTGGTGTACGCCACGGCGAGAAACTCGCGCGTGGTGGCACGGCGCGCCACCATCTCATCGAGATCGGCATCCATTTTCAGGATTTCCATGATGGTCAGCCGGCCTTTGTATCCCTGATGCTCGCAGTGGTCGCAGCCGACCGCGCGGTAGATTACGGGCGGCTCGTCAGCCGGCGACCCCATAAAGCGGCATTCAATCGCGTCTGCCTCGTGCGCTTCGCGGCAGTGCTGGCAGACGCGGCGCACCAGCCGCTGCGCGATGATGCCAATGATGCTGCCGGACATGATGTCCGGCACGATGCCAATATCAAGCAAGCGCGGAATCGCTCCCACCGCCGAATTGGTGTGCAAGGTTGAATACACCTGATGGCCCGTCATGGCGGCGCGGAATGCCATCTCGGCGGTGTCGGCATCGCGGATCTCGCCGACCAAAATCACATCCGGGTCTTGCCGCATGAGTGAGCGAATGCCAGTGGCGAAGTCGAGCTTCACCGCGTCGCCGACCGAGGTTTGCCGCACCATGTTGAGCGGGTACTCCACCGGGTCTTCGAGGGTCATGATGTTAATGCCCTCTTGATTGATGTGCGACAAAATCGAGTACAGCGTGGTGGTTTTTCCGGAGCCGGTCGGGCCGGTGACCAGGATGATGCCCTCGGGCCGCGCGATCATGATTTTGAGCAGGTCAAGCTGGCCGTCTTGCAACCCGAGGCCATCGAGCGGCACCAGATTGCGCTGCCGGTCAAGGATGCGCAGCACAAAGTTTTCGCCGTGAATGGTGGGCTGGGCGGCAACGCGAAAATCGACCTGGCGCCCAGACAAGGTGAGCGAAATATGGCCGTCCTGGGGGGCGCGCACTTCGGCAATATTCATCTCCGACATCACTTTGATCCGCACCACCATCGCCGGCCAATACTGCTTGTGCAGGGAGCGGATCTGCCGCAGAACGCCATCTACCCGATAGCGGATGCGCAAAAAATTTTGCTCCGGTTCGAAGTGGATGTCGGAAGCGCCGCGTTGTACTGCGTCCGCCAGCAGCGCATCGATCAAGCGTACTACCGGCTGGCTGTATGCGTCGGCGCTGCTGGCAATGCTCTGGTAATCGATTTCACCGGTTTCGATTTCGTGCAGGATGCCGTCAATCGACAGCTCGTGGCCAAAATATTGATCAATCGCGCGAATCACTTCCGATTCGCTTGCGAGCAAGGACACAATGTCGAAGGCAACGCCGGTGCGCTGGATCAGCAGGGCGCGTAGCTGATCGAGCGCAACGACATTGGATGGATCAGCCAAGGCGACTGAAAAACGCCCGGCATCGCGCTTCATCTCCAAGGGGAACATGTTGTGACGTTTGGCAAAGTCGCGCGGCACCGCGCGAATCGCACCCGGATCAATGATGATGTGGGTCAGGTCGATGCCCTTGGTACCGAGGTTTTCCGACAGGGCATCGCGCAACGTCGCTTCAGTGACGAAGCCGAGCGCGATCAACTGTTTGCCGAGCGAAAGATTGCTGCGCGTTTGCTCCTTAAGGGCGATACGCAACTGATCTTCGGAGATCAGGCCACGCTCGATCAGGATGCGCCCGATCGGTTTGCGCGCTTGCGGTTTCGGCTCCGGCGCGTTCATGCGGCGATGATCCGGCGAGAGGAATCAGCGCGTGTCATTTTGCTGTGTCGCTCAGTTGGCCGAGCCGCGTCTGCGCGCGACTGGTGTCGAACCCGGCTGGGCGCGCACGCGCCAGTTCCAGCGATTTGGCATAGAAGTCGCGCGCCAGGCGTGACTCATGGATCCGGTCCAGACTGACCGCGAGGTTGTAGCAATAGTCGGGGTTGTTTGGATCGGCACGATGGGCATTGAAGTAGGCCTGTTGCGCTTCGTTCCAGCGCCCTTGCGCTGCCAACTGATTGCCCTGAATGAAGGGCAGGGCGCCATTGCCGGCGTCGGTGCGATCGGATTCGCGTGCAATCAGGCTGTTGACTTGGCTCAGAGCGCCGACTGGGTCGGTACCCGACTGCAATGCCGCCAATTGCGCCGCTGCGTAGGCGTCTTGCGGGTGCAGCCGTAAGACGCGCCTGAACGTCGCTTCTGCCACGTCGTTGCGGTTCAAGCGCAACTGGATCGTCGCCAGTCCGAGCAGTGCGTCACGGCTGGCGGAGTCGGCCCGCAGTGCGCGCTCATAGGCCTGGGTCGCACCCTCCAGGTTACCGCGCTGCAATGCGGCGTAACCCTCGGCGATATCGGGATTAACGGTTGCCGACCCGGCTGAGCGGGTGATTTGCAAATTGGCCGGGGTGTCTACGGCGGTACCGCCGTCGGCGCGCGCGGCGTCACGTCTCATCTCCCGTGTGTCCCGCGCATCCGGCAGTTTAGGTGCATTTTCGCGACCGGGCGGTACAGCCTGAGGGTTGACGCGACCAGCGCCCGTGTCGCCGCTGGCGGCGCGCGGGGTACGCTCCAATGTTTCTTCTCCGGGCGAAGGTTCCTTGTCGGCGGCAGGATCAGCCTGCCCGGTTACCGGTGCGCTTGGCGATGCTACGGTTGATCCCGTGTGCTGCGCAGGGGCCTGCACCGCTGGGGGCAGGTTGCGCACAGCGAGTGCCGCACGAGACGGCGGCTGCATTTGCTGCCAAATATAAACGGCGTAACCGGCACCGGCCAATAGACACGAACCAACCAGAACGAAAAACGGCTTGCGGGAATTTCCATCCGACAGCCCCTTGCCGACCGATGGTGTCTTCTTCGCATTAAATACGTTGCGTACCGACTGCGCCGCGTCTACTGAGGAAAGGACAGGCGTCGTGGAGCCGCGAGAGGCAGGCATAACATCTTCAGACGAAGGTCTGTTCGGAACTGCCGCCTCGGGCTCCAACTCTAGACCTAAGCTGGAGATTGACTCCACAGCGGGGGCGGTGAACTGAACCGCCGCGTCTGGCTCGATCCTGGCCGAACGCGAACGACCGACCGGCGGCGGATCAAGTCCCAATTCCTTGACCATATCGCGCGTGCCGACGGAAGCGGCAGTGGGCGGAACGGCGGTTGACTGGGCAGCATCAAGCTCTCCCGCCGACTTCGCAGACTCCGCCTTCTTCAGAGCATTCATTAAAAGGCTCATGTCCGCGATCTCCACCGTTTATTGTTGGCCGGCACCAGAAGAATTGCTCTGGGTGCGGGAGCCAAATTGGATCGGCGCGGGCTTGAGCGCATTGGGCTGATCAAAAAAATCATGTCCCGGTAAAAACTCGCGAAATTTCTGAAAATCGCCATCGAGTGAGGGATCCTTGATGACGATGGGACGCAAAAATATCACCAGTTCGGAACGAGTGGAGCGCTCGTTCCGGTACCGAAACAGTTCGCCGGCAACCGGAACGCGTCCCAATCCCGGCACCGCATCCTCGCCATTATTCAGATCGTCTTGCATCAGACCGCCCATTACCGCAATCTGATTATTGTTGACTTTCAAAATCGACTCAATTTCGCGCGTTTGTATCTCCGGAACCAAGTTGGTTACGTTGGCCAGAGCGAGCTGCGGATTCGGGTCGTTGACAAAGCGAAGAATGCGCGAGATCGAAGGCCGGACGTTCATCGTGACTTGATCGGCATCGTCGATCTGCGGCGTGACAGCCATAACGAATCCGACCGGTACGGTATTGGGAGTTGTGTTGTACGCGACAGTCGGTGCCACGCCAGCGACGGTAGATGGCACGACGGTTGCCGTCACCGTAAAGTAGACCCGGTTATCGACTACTTTGAGTAACGCAGTCTGGTTGTTAAGCACCGACAATTTGGGACTGGACAATACCTTGACGTTGCCAAATGATTCGAGCAGCGAGAGCGCGGCGGCGATATTGCCGATGCTCGACCCAGGATTGATATACGAGACTTGGAGTAGTCCACGATTGGTGGCTCCTGGATTAGTCAGCCCTGGTGTCAGAACATTAGGCGCGCCAAACCCGCCACCACCGGGTGCCGCTCCGCCTGGCAGCGCTCCCACCGCTCCGGTGCCCCCGGGTTGCTGGGTAATTGAAAAACCATCGTTGCCCAAGCGCAGGCGTTGCCAGTTGATACCTTGTTGATATTGGCCGGATAGTTGAACCTCTACCACGGTCGCCTCGATCAGCACTTGACGGCGAATGCGTGACACTAGGCTTTCGATGAACTGGCGGACGATTTTGTGTTGCTTGGAGGTGCCGTTAATCGTCAACGTACCACTCTCACGGCTCACCATCACGTTGGGGTAGGTTCTAGTGGCGACGGTTGCGTTGGCGGCCGAACCGCCAATCGCGGGACAAGGATTGGAATCATCTTCTCCCGCAGAGGCGGCGGTGGCATTGTTTGACTGCGCCTGACCCTGCGCCTGGTTCGCGCTGCTGAGGTTTGCGTTGCTCTGCGAGTTGGCGTTAAAGCCCTGTCCGCTGACGCCGGTTTGACTTTGCGACTGAGCGTTTCCTTGAGACTGAAAAGCTGCGGCGGCAGCACGCGATTGATTCAACCTGATCTCACGCGCTTGCCTGCGTTCAGTGCGGGCAGTTTCTCGCTCTTCACGCGTCAGTGTGTAAGTGAGGATGGAGCAAAGATTTTGCGCCAAAGAATCCCAAAACCGCTGGGACGACACCATGCGGATTTCGGTCGAGGAATTATTGCTTCCCCCGCCGCCCTGCGCTGCACCTGATCGTCCAGAAGTGCTGATTTCCGAGGCAAGACTCAGACTTGTGACGGTGTCCCGGTTCAAATTGACGTAGTCAATCTTGTACACCAATGGATAGGGGTCGTCCGGAAGGATGGCAATCAAGCCGTCATCAAATGTGTAGCGCAACGAAACTTGCTGAGAAATGCGCTCCAGCAACTGCGGCATGGTTTGACTGATCGCATTTAAGGTCACGCTACCCGAGATGGATGGGTGGATATCAACGTTTAATTTGGCGTCGCGCGCGAGGGCGAACAATAGCGATCTAACCGGAACCTCATTGACCACCACACTAAAGGTCTCGGGCTTTGCGGCTGCTTGTGGAGGCGGGGGCAGTGGTGCTGCGAATACTGGCGGTGGAATGTCGGCAACCGGGCGAGGCGGTGCATTCTCGCGGCTCACGTGCTGTGGCGACGGTTTCAACGGCAGCGGCGCGCAAGCAGCGGTGGCAAGCACGAGTGCGAGCACGCGTGCAAGCAACAGCACGGAGCCGACATCCTTCTGCGGCATGGCAGCGTTTCGCGAGCGAAAAAAAGGCGCGATCTGGCCGGTCATTCGTCGAGTCCGGGTTGTCATGAAGAGCAGGGAGAATAGCATAGCAAGCAGGCTGACTACTGCATTGCAGCGCAGGGGCGCAGGGCGAAGCGGCTCGTCCAGGATGGTTCAGCGCTGCATGGTTCGCGGTGTCACCGCGCGTGTCTAATGACGCTACTCAGGCAGTGGATTTGGCACTATTTCCGTAGCCGGGTCGCCAAACTCACTGGCCTGAAGTGCGCGGTGCGCCGCGCCGCGCCGCGCCACCGCCGATTCGACGGGAGGGGGTGTGGGGGCGGAGTTTGTGCGCACGGGGGCGGTCTTGGTAGCGCCGGTTTGAATCACGGTTGCCGCCGAGCCGGTGGCTGGCGTTGCCGATGCCGAGAAAGTTGGAACTGGCAGCGCAATCATGCGCTCAGTACCGGTTAGCTGGGGCGAGACGCGTGCGAGCGCTGCTGGGGGGGTGGGCACTACGGGCGCGACCGGTGTGGGTGCCGATGTCGGCGGCGCTACAACGGTAGGGACAGGAGTTGATGCCGATTCGACCGGTGCAGTAGGCCGATTCATGTTCGCGCCGGCAAACATGCCGCCCCCAATCAACAGCGCCGCCGCCGCACCGCCGCCGGCCCAGTAGCCTGCGCGGGTCCAGCCGCCGGTGCCAGCGCCAAACGCATGGCGTTTTTGCAGCGGCGCAAACTCGGAATCGTTGATCGCCGCCAATGCGTGTTTGCGGGTGATGCCGTGCTCACCTTCCATGTAGGCGGATAGCAGCGCCTTGTCGGCGAGGATGTTGACGCGGCGGGTTAATCCTTCGGAAGTTTGCGCGATCAATTTGAGTGCATCGCGGTCAAACAGGTCTGGCCCTTTGTAGCCGGCCTGACGCAATCGAAACATCAAATATTGGCCGACATCCGCATGCACCAACGGTTCCAGCCGAAAGCTATGGGTTACGCGCTCACGTAATGGGCGCATTCGCGGAGTGAGTAAGTGTTCATCGAGCTCCTGCTGGCCAAACAGCGCAATTTGCAACAGCTTGTGCCGGTTCGACTCCAGATTCGAGAGCAGGCGAATCTCTTCGAGCGTTTCGGCGGGCATCGCGTGGGCTTCGTCGATCAACAGGACGACGCGTTTGCCAGCGGCGTAGAGATCGATCAAGTGCTCTTGCAAGGCGCGCAGCAACTGGTGCGGTCGTTGCTCGGCAGCCGGCAACTTGAGGTCATCGAGAATCGCCAAGACTATTTCGTCCCGCGCGAGCGATGGATTGGCCAGATAGACGGTTTCCACCTCGGCCGGCAAGCGCTCGATCAACACGCGGCAGAGCATGGTTTTGCCCGAGCCGACTTCGCCGGTAACTTTGACGATGCCTTCGTCGTGGGTGATGGCGTAGAGCAGCGCTTCGAGCGTCGCACCGCGATTCGCGCCGGCAAAAAAGAAGTCGGTGTGCGGGGTGATCCGGTAGGGGGCTTCGTTCAAGCCGAAATGGGAGAGGTACATGGCGCTGTGGTTCTACTTTCCTACCCTTGTTTTTCCAGCACACTCATGCGTGAGTACAGGGTGGTGCGGTTGACGCCGAGCATGCGCGCCGCCTGGCTGACGTTGCCGTGGCTTAGTTGCATGGCGGCGGCAACATAGGCGCGCTCCCACGCCATCAGCCTGTCGTCGAGATTGAACGGGCCGCGCCGGGTGAGTTCGCGCAGCGCATTTTCGTCCAGCGAATCTTCGTCACGCGCGTCGCTGCCGGCGGCGGTGGCGCCAGGGTCGAATTCGAGTTCGAGTTGACGCGCATCAACCAGGCGCCCGGCGTGCTTCGTGACAAGACGGATGACGACATTGCGCAGTTCGCGCACGTTGCCAAAAAAAGGATAGTCAAGCCACGAGCGTTCGGCTGCCGCATCGAGCGTGAACGGCACCACCCCAGCAGAACTGGTGTACAAATTGCGGAAGTGGGTCAGCAGTAACAGCCGGTCACTGCCTAGTTCGCGCAGGGACGGCACGTGCATGGTGAACACCGACAGACGGTGGTACAGGTCGGTGCGGAACGCGCCGTTCTTGCACTCCGCTCGCAGATCGCGGTTGGTCGCGGCAACAATCCGCGCCTGCGATTTGCGCACCTGAGTTTCGCCAACCCGGTTGTACTCGCCGTTCTCCAGCACGCGCAACAGCTTCGATTGCAAGTCCAGCGGCAGCTCGCCGATTTCGTCAAGAAACAGGGTGCCGTCACCGGCGTCTTCAAAATACCCTGCTTTGGCAGTTTGCGCGCCGGTAAATGCGCCTTTGGCGTAGCCGAACAACGTCGGCTCCATCAACGATGGAGAAATCGCAGCACAGTTGAGAGCAAAGTACGGCTTGGCGCGGCGCAAGCCTTTGGCATGCAAGCTGGATGCTGCCACCTCTTTGCCGCTGCCTGACTCCCCTTCGATCAGCACCGGAAACGGCGAGTCGGCATACAGCGTGATCTGCGTTTTGAGCGCCTGCATTGGCTCGGAGCTGCCGATCAAGGCATCGAGCGGATCGAAACGCGGACTGGTCGCCTGCCACGCAATGTTGCCGCTTTCAGCCTGGCTGGCGCGGAGGGCGTCGAGCAGGATCAGTTTCAGGCGCGCCGGGTGGGCGGGCTTGGATACAAATTCAGTCGCGCCGAGCGCGCGGGCATGGCGCCCGGCGGCATCTTCCGACTGCCCCGACAAGACGATGATTTTGGTCGCGGGCGCATGCGCCAGCAGGGCGCTAATCAGCAGGTAGCCTTCGTCGGGGGCATGCTGCGCGGGGGGCAACCCAAGATCGATCAGCGCCAGGGGCGGCGGCTCGGGCAGCGCACGCACGCGGTCGATGGCGTCGATCCGCGTGCCAGCCGATACGATGTCAAAGTCGCGACCGAGCACGATCGATAGCGTATCGACAATCAACTGATCATCGTCGACCAGTAACAACCGCGGCAGTATTGGAGTAGGCATGCGCTTATTTTCTCAGTGGCTCTCAATCACCTGCAGGAACGCCCGCTCCAGCGTCGGCGCGCCAGTCTCGTCGATCAAATCGCGCGGCGCCCCTAGAAATGCAATCCGGCCCGCGTGCAGGATCGCGATGCGATCACAAATTTCTTCGACGTCGGCCAAGGCATGCGAGGTGAAAAACAGCGCCCCGCCCTGGTCGCGCAAGGCGAACAAGCGGTCTTTGACGCGGGCGCGGGCTTTCGGGTCGAGGCCGCTCATTGGCTCGTCGAGAATCATTAGGTCGCGCCGCGCCAGAAACGCTGCCGCCAGACCAAGCTTTTGTGTCATCCCCTTGGAGAAGGCGCGCACCGGACGGGTGAGGGCAGATGGGTCGAGGTCGAGGTGATCAAACATGGCCAAAGCTTCCGCCTCGTCGTGGGCGTGGCCATGCAGCGACGCCATCATGTTGAGAAAGCCCCGGCCAGACAGGTAATGCGGCGGGATGAAGCGCTCGGGCAGATAAGCCAAGCGGCGGCGCGCTTCAAAGCGCGCGCTCGACTCACCAAAAATTGAAATTTGACCAGAGGAGAAATCGGCCAAATCGAGCAGACACTTGATCAGCGACGTCTTGCCCGCGCCATTGACGCCAGCCAAGCCGAAGAACTCGCCGGGCCGGACCTCAAAACTGATTTGATCGAGCACCAGCGGCCCGCCGCCGTAGCGCTTGGTGACGGCGGCGAACTGGAGGGCGGGAGTGACGGGGACGGGCGCTGGCATGGAGCGCGGACTATAACCGATGCCCTGTGCTGTTAAAATTAGCTGCTCTGCCGATGATTTTTCCGGACGTATTTTTCGATTGATCTCTGTGCCAGCCGACCAGGATTTTGTTTCCCTCAACGCCGTCTCGTTCGGCTATCCCACGCTGACCGGCGCGCCGGGGCGGCGTATTTTGGATGGCGTGAACCTGCGTTTGCCGAAAGGCTCGTTGGTCGCCTTGATGGGCGGCTCGGGCAGCGGCAAGACTACTATTTTGCGGTTACTGGGGGGGCAAGTAAAGCCGCAGACCGGTGCGGTGCAAGTCGGTGGCCTCGATGTACCGTTGCTCAAGCACGCCGAGTTGTTTGCGCTGCGCCGCCGCATGGGCATGCTGTTTCAGTTCGGTGCCTTGTTCACTGACATGCCAGTGTTTGAGAACGTCGCATTTCCGCTGCGAGAACATACCTCGTTGCCGGAGAGCGCGATTCGCGATCTGGTGTTGATGAAGCTCCACGCGGTGGGCTTGCGCGGCGCAGCCGGGTTGATGCCGTCGGAAATTTCTGGCGGCATGGCGCGCCGGGTGGCGTTGGCACGGGCGATTGCACTTGACCCTGAATTGATCATGTACGACGAGCCGTTCGCCGGCCTCGACCCGATCTCGCTTGGCATCACCGCCAATTTGATTCGCAGTCTGAATCACTCTCTCGGCGCGACCTCGATCATCGTCACTCACGATGTTGAAGAGTCGCTGGAGATCGTGGACTACGTTTACTTTCTGGCCGAGGGCAAGATCGTCGCGCAGGGCACGCCGGATCAAATTCGCGCGTCTGAATTGCCTTATGTAAAGCAGTTTGTGTCGGGCGCACCAGACGGCCCGGTGCGGTTTCATTACCCGGCTGCTGACTACGCAGCGGATTTGGGTTTGGCGCGCTCGGTAGCTTCGATGGGTTCGGGTGGTTCGGGTGGTTCAGATGGTTCAGATGGTTCGGATGGGTCGACCAGTGCGCCGCCCGGCAACTCCAACGCCGCCGCCGCCGGTCAGGTGCCGCGATGATGCAAGCCGTCGCAAAACTCGGCGCCGCGATCGTCGATAGCGTGGTCAAACTCGGCTACGGCGCGCGCCTGTTTGCGCTGTTGTTGGCGCAGTCCGGCACGGCATTCCGGCGTCTGCGCCTGACGATTGCGCAGACCCATTTCATTGGCAATTACTCCCTCGTCATCATCGTCGTGTCGGGCTTGTTCGTCGGCTTTGTGCTTGGCCTTCAGGGTTACAACACCTTGCAGCGCTATGGCTCAGAGCAGGCGCTCGGCTTGCTGGTGGCGCTGTCCTTGGTGCGCGAGCTCGGCCCGGTGATTACCGCCCTGTTGTTTGCGGGTCGCGCCGGCACCTCGATCACCGCCGAAATCGGGCTGATGAAAGCCGGCGAGCAACTGTCGGCGATGGAGATGATGGCAGTGTCCCCCATCGCCCGCGTGCTGGCGCCGCGCTTTTGGGCCGGCGTGATTTCGATGCCGCTGCTGGCAGCGATGTTTTCTGCCGTCGGTGTGGTCGGTGGTTACGTTGTCGGCGTGGTGTTGATCGGTGTCGACGAGGGCTCGTTCTGGAGCCAAATGCAGGGCGGCGTCGATTGGCTGCAAGACGTCGGCAATGGCGTGGTCAAGAGCATCGTGTTCGGTATTGCCGTGACCTACATCGCGGTTTTCGAGGGCTACGACTGCCACCCAACACCCGAAGGTGTCTCGCGCGCAACAACCCGAACCGTTGTTACTTCATCTTTGGCGGTACTGGGGTTAGACTTCATCCTCACCGCGCTAATGTTCACCTAAGCACACACCTCAGTCGCAAGTCTGGACCACCATGAACCGAAAATTAGTCGATGTCTGGGTAGGATTGTTCGTCATCGCGGGCTTCGCCGCGGTATTGCTGCTGGCGCTCAAAGCGGGCAATCTGGCGTCGTTCAATTTTTCCGAGACGTATGAAGTACTCGCCAAATTTGATAATATCGGTGGATTAAAGCCCCGCGCGGCCGTCAAAAGCGCGGGCGTGGTGGTCGGGCGGGTATCAAAAATCAGTTTTGATGACCAGACTTACGAGGCGATTGTCTATCTGGCAATGGAGAAAAAATACAGTTTTCCGAAGGACACCTCGGCCAAAATTTTGACCGCAGGTTTGTTGGGTGAGCAGTACCTCGGGTTAGAAGCTGGCGGCGATAGCGCAAAATTGGCGGACGGTAGCAAGATTAAAGTGACGCAATCGGCGATCGTGCTGGAAAACTTGATCAGCCAGTTTTTGTATAGCAAGGCGGCGGACGGCAAACCCGCCGAAGGTGGTGCGGCAGGTAGTACAGCGGGCAGCGCGTCCGGTGGCGGAAACGGCGCAGCGAAAGACAACAGCGGAACCAAGGACAGGAAATGAACGCGATTTTTTGGTCGAAATTTAAATCCGCAGCGCTTGCGCTGATGTTCGCTGCGATTGCGGGCGGCTGCGCGTCGAGCAACACCCCAGGTGACCCGTTCGAGGGTTTTAACCGCGCCATGTTTGGCTTTAATGAGGGCGTAGACAACGCCGTCCTCAAGCCGATTGCTACCGGTTATCGCGCGGTGATGCCGGAGCCGGCCCGCGAATGCGTTGGCAACGTGTTCTCCAACATCAACGATGTGTTTGTTGCCGTCAACAGCTTGTTGCAGGGCAAAGTGGGCGATGCCGTATCCGATGCTTGCCGTGTTCTGGTCAATTCGACTGTCGGTCTGTTGGGCTGCATAGACGTGGGCTCAAAAATTGGCCTGGAAAAACACAATCGTGATTTCGGCCAGACGTTTGGTAAATGGGGCATCGGCAGCGGGCCGTATCTGGTGCTGCCGATCCTCGGGCCGTCGAATCTCCGTGATGGTCTGGCGTCGGTGATTTATTCGAGTCTTGATCCGGTGTGGGCCAATCACATTCCAACCCGCAACGTCGCCTACAGTCTGCGCGCGGTGAACCGCCGCTCTGAGTTGTTGACCGCATCGAGCGCGATTGAAGACGCAGCTCTCGACAAATATGCGTTTGTGCGCGATGCGTATAGCCAGCGCCGTCAGAGTTTGATCAACGACGACGACAACAAGGCGTCCAAGGCTTCTGATGCGGCTGATGGCCCGCTGCCGTTGGCGTTCCAGCCTCCTGGCATTGCTCCGGTGGTGCCTGTCGCCCCAGTGGCTGCGCAGCCCGCACCGCCTGCGCATGTTTGGCTGGATGAGGCAAATCAGCGCGGCGGGCGCGGTGGCATTGGGAAATCAGCCACTAATGCGCCGGTTCGTATCGCTGGCCTAAAACCTGCGCTGTAATTTTGCCGTTTTGGCGCTGAACGTGGTGCCGGGTGCATCGCATGGATATGCTTGAGATGAGAGCCACAATGCGATTTAAAAAAATGATCTGGATGGCGCTGGCCGGCTTTGCCGCTGGCGCAATGCACTCCGCTGCCTGCGCCCAGGAAGCGCCAGACGCATTGATCAAGCGCGTGGTGGACGATGTCACCTCGGCGCTCAAGTCTGACCGCACGATTCAGTCTGACCGGAGCAAAATCAACGCGCTGGTGGATGCCAAGATTGCCCCCTCGGTTAATTTTTCCCGGATGACGCAGTCCGCCGTGGGCCGCCACTGGCAGCGCGCCACCCCGGAGCAGCAAGCCGCGCTGACGCGCGAGTTCAAAGCCTTGCTGACCAACACGTATGCTTACGCCTTCGCCGAATACAAACCCGACACCGTGATTGATTACCGCCCGCTCCGCATGCAGGCCGGTGAGACTGACGCGGTGGTCAAGTCATTGATCAAAACCGGCGGTGGACGTGAACCGATCCAGATCGACTATTACGTTGAAAAAGGCGATAGCGGCTGGAAAGTGGTTGACCTCAATGTGCTCGGCGTGCGCATGGTCGAAACCTACAAAAACACCTTCAACGCCGAGATCAACAGCGGCGGCGTTGAGGGCCTGATCAAAAGCCTGGCGTCGAAGAACAAATCGATCGAAGCCCGGAACAAGTCCTGAGCCGCGATGGCCTTCACCGTTCCTGCCCGCGTGCTGCTCGATGATGCTGCTGGCGTGATGCAAGCCGGTGGCGCGGCAGTCGCGGCGGGTGAAAACCAAATAGATCTGACGGCGGTCACGCAATCGGATTCGAGTTTGCTCGCCTGCCTGCTGGCCTGGCGGCGCGCCGCACAGAATGCCGGCCGGACACTTGCAGTGCTCAATCCTCCCGCCAGCTTGCGTGGGTTGGCATTGCTCTACGGGCTTGAGGCAATCGCGCTCGAATAGCCGGTTGGTGCCAGTTGTTTAATCACGGGCAGCGTGAAGCTGCCCGAATCATTTTTGGGCTATGTCACAAGCTGCCGTTCCTGCCATCGAAGTCCGCGAGTTGACCAAACGCTTCGGCACCGGCACTAGTGCGGTACACGCGCTAAACAGCGTCAGCCTCAGTGTCGAACAGGGCGAATTTTTCGGCTTGCTCGGGCCGAACGGGGCCGGCAAGACCACACTCATCAGCACCGTCGCTGGCCTCACGCGGGCGGGCAGCGGCAGCGCCACCGTGATGGGGCATGATGTAGTCAGCGCCTATCGTCAGAGCCGCCGCAGTCTCGGTGTGGTGCCGCAAGAGCTGGTTTTCGACCCGTTCTTCACGGTGCGCGAGACCCTGCGAATTCAGTCCGGCTATTTCGGTTTGCGCAACAACGATGCCTGGATTGATGAAGTGATGGACCACCTCGATCTCACCGGCAAAGCCGACGCCAACATGCGCGCGCTCTCGGGCGGCATGAAGCGCCGCGTGCTGGTGGCGCAGGCCTTGGTGCATCGCCCGCCGGTGATCATTCTCGATGAGCCGACCGCCGGGGTGGACGTCGAATTGCGCCAGACCTTGTGGAAGTTCATCGCCGGGCTGAACCGCGCCGGCCACACCATCGTGCTGACCACCCATTACCTTGAAGAAGCCGAAAGCCTGTGCGGGCGCATCGCTATGTTGAAAGGCGGGCGCGTCGTTGCGCTGGATAAAACCGCTGATCTATTGAAGCGCCACGCCGGCGCATTTTTGCGCGTCAAGTTTCAAGGCGCGCTGCCGGCAGCGCTCGCCGCACTCGCGCCAGCCGAAGCGGCCGGCTCCTACCGGTTTTGCCTCGCCAATTACGATGAAGTCGATGGCGTGCTCGCGCCCTTGCGCGCCGCCGGCTTGCATATCGAAGAGATGGAAGTGCAGTCGCCCGATCTCGAAGACGTGTTTATTCAGGTGATGAGCGAGCATCAGGGAGCGCCAAAATGAATCCGTCCGCCGTGAACCCCGTACCCATCGCCATCTCCACCGGCAGCGGCTTCCAGACCCTGCTCTACAAAGAACTCTTGCGCTTCTGGAAAGTCAGCGCGCAGACCGTCACCGCGCCAGTGATCACGGCAGTGCTGTATCTGTTGATCTTCTCCCACGTCTTGCAAGACCGGGTGCAGGTCTACCCCGGTGTCAACTACACCGCGTTTTTGGTGCCCGGCCTGATCATGATGTCGGTGTTGCAGAACGCGTTTGCCAACGCATCGTCTTCATTGATTCAATCAAAGATCACCGGCAATCTGGTGTTCGTGTTGCTGCCGCCGATTTCGCATTTTGAGTTTTTTGCCGCTTACGTGATTGCCGCCATCGTGCGCGGCTTGTCGGTCGGCCTTGGTGTGTTTTTGGTCACGCTATTGTTCGCCCTGCCGCCGGTCAAAGCACCGTGGTGGATTCTCACGTTTGCGGTGATGGGGAGCGCGTTTCTTGGCGCTTTCGGTTTGCTCGCTGGTATTTGGGCGGAGAAGTTCGATCACATCGCCGCGTTCCAGAACTTTTTTATTCTGCCCGCCACCTTCCTCTCGGGCGTGTTCTACTCGATCCACTCGCTGCCGCCGGTATGGCAGACGGTGTCACATTGCAACCCGTTTTTTTACATGATTGATGGTTTTCGCCACGGCTTTTTCGGGCAAAGTGATGTCTCGCCTTGGCTGTCGCTGGGGATTGTTGCGGCCTGCTTGGGCGTCGTCACCGGATTGATTCTGTGGATTCTGGAGCGTGGGTACAAAATTAGGCACTGAGTCAGCCGCTAAGTTAGTCGCTCAGTACGCCACTCAGTAAGCAACGGACTACGCCACTGGCAAGGCGCAGCATTGAAAAGTTGGCAGCGCCAACTACCGAAAGGAATCGAAATGGTCACCCCCGAATACGTAAAACAACTCATCACCGCCGGTCTCGCCTGTGATCACCTCGAGGTGAGCGGCGATGGCGCGCACTTTGAGGCGGTCATCGTCAGCAGCGCGTTCGATGGCAAGTCGCGCGTGGCGCGGCACCAGATCGTCAACCGCGCGCTCGGCAGCCAGATGGGGAATGAGATTCACGCGCTGTCGATGAAAACGCTCACGCCTGCCGAGTGGAACCAGGGTTGAAACAAGCGCTGAAACAAGCGCTGAAACAAGTGCCGAAACAAGGGCTGAACTGCGCGCTCGACAGTCTGCACAATCGCTACGCTGCTCTTTGGATCAACACAGTCAATGGATAAATTAGTCATCGAAGGCGGCACACCGCTCAGAGGTGAGATCGCGATCTCGGGCGCGAAGAACGCCGCGCTGCCAATTCTCTGCGCCAGCCTGCTATCGGCTGAGCCGCTGGTGCTGGAAAACGTGCCGGCGCTCGAAGACGTATCGACCACGATCAAGCTGCTCACGCAAATGGGCGTGCAGGTCGAGCGCGAAGGTTCACGTGTCACGCTGTGCGCCAAAGAGCCGATCAACCCGGTCGCACCTTACGAGATGGTCAAGACGATGCGCGCGTCGATTTTGGTGCTGTGCCCGCTGGTGGCGCGTTTTGGCAGCGCGCGCGTCTCGCTGCCAGGCGGCTGCGCGATTGGCGCGCGCCCGGTCGATCAGCACATCAAGGGACTGGAGATTCTTGGCACCACGGTGCATATCGAGCATGGCGATATCGTTGCTGAAGTGCTGGGCAAAACAACCGGGGGTGGAACCGGCGGGGCCGAAAGAAGCGGCAGCGCACGCCGCCTCAAAGGCGCACGCATCGTCACCGATTTGGTGACCGTGACCGGTACCGAAAATCTGATGATGGCCGCCGCACTCGCCGATGGCGAAACCGTCATCGAGAACGCCGCGCGCGAACCCGAAGTGGTGGACTTGGCACATTGCCTGATCGCCATGGGCGCGCAGATTCGCGGCGCGGGTACCGACCGCATCGTGGTGCAAGGCGTGGCGCGTTTGCATGGCGCAACCCATCAGGTGATGGCGGATCGGATCGAGACTGGCACTTATCTCACCGCAGTGGCGGCAGCCGGCGGCGATGTCACCCTCACTGGCGCGCGCGGCGATACGCTCGAATCGGTGTTGGAAAAACTGCGTGAGACTGGTGCGAAGATTGAATCCGGCGCTGGCATCATCCATATCATCGCCTCAGGCCGTCCGAAATCAGTGAACTTGCGCACCGCGCCTTACCCCGCCTTCCCCACCGACATGCAGGCGCAGTTGATGGCGCTCAACTGCATCGCCGATGGCACGGCTGTCGTTACCGAAACAATTTTCGAGAACCGCTTCATGCACGCGCAGGAGTTGGTGCGCCTGGGTGCGAGCATCGAGATCGAAGGCAACACAGCGATCATCAAGGGCGTCACCAAACTCGCCGGTGCGCACGTGATGGCGACTGATTTGCGCGCCTCCGCTTCGCTGGTGATCGCCGGTTTGGTGGCCGAAGGCGAGACTCTGATCGACCGTATCTATCACCTCGACCGCGGCTACGAAGCGCTCGAAGCCAAACTGCAAGGGGTGGGCGCGCGGGTGACGCGCCGCCGCTAGCAGTTCCAAAAGCAACCCATGGCGCAACCGGACCTCAGCAATCTTGATCCTGGCACCATCATCGACACGGGGGCCGGGGCGAGTGTTTACGCCGCCTCACCAAAGATCGAGGTCGCCAAGCCTGCTGCATTCCAATATCTCAAAGGCGACTTGGCCGGCGGCATCACCTCGGGCGTGGTCGCCTTGCCGCAGACCATCACCATCGGCGCGCTGGCGTTCGCGCCGCTTGGTGCCGAGTACGTCACCTTCGGCATCCTCGCCGGTTTTTACTGTGCCATCGTCTCAGGCGCTCTGGTAGCGGCTTTCGGCGGTACGCGCTTTGGTTTGGGCGGGCCGCGCTCGTCGTTTTCGCTGGTGATGGCCTTGATTGTCTCGGCCCTGATCGCGCGCGAAATCGAAGCTGTCGGCGCAGGTCTTGCTCTGTCCGATGCCAGCACCGCACGTGTGCTGGTGGTGAGCTTTCTCTGCGTTACGCTGGCCGGCGTGATGCAAGTGGTGTTTGGCCTGATCGGTGCCGGCTCTTACATCAAGTTCATTCCACATCCGGTGGTGGCGGGCTTCATGAACGGCCTGGCGTTTCTTGTGCTGGTCTCGCAAATGCCGGTGCTGCTCGGTTTGAACCGCCGCATCGACTGGTGGGATGTGCGTGCCGTGTTCGACGCCCTGCAGCCAGAAACCGCGTTGATCGCGGTCATCACGATGGCGGCGATCTGGCGCGTCAACCTGCGCTGGCCAAAGTTTCCCGGTGCGATTGCCGGTGCCATCATCGGTACCGCGTGTTACTACCTGATGCAGCGCTACTGGCCAGCTGCCTACCTGCATCTGCTCGACATCGGCCCGGTGGTCGGAGACATACCTGCCAAGTTTCCCGCGCCGGTGTACGCGAAAGAATTTGTGAATGCCGCGTTCGATATGGATACCTGGCAGGCAGTATGGACGGTAGCACCGTCGATCGCCGTGTTGGCGATCCTTGGCGCGCTGGAGTCCCTGATGTGCGCGGTGGCGGTCGGCCAGATCAGCGGGCGGCGGCCTGAGGCAAATAAAGAACTGGTGGCGCAAGGCGCATCGAACATCGCCGGTAGCTTGTTCGGCGCGGTGTTCGGCGGCTCGACCGGCTCGCGCACCTTGCTCAACTATCGCGCCGGCGGGCGCACGCGCCTTTCCGGTTTTATTCACGTCGCGGTGACGCTGCTGGCCTTGATGACGGCGCAATACTGGGTCGCCTATCTGCCGCATGTCGTGCTCTCCGCCGTGCTCACCTACATCGCCTTCACCATGTTCGACGGCTGGACCCGGCAGATCGTGCTGCGCATGCGCCACCGCAATGTGCATCGTGAGGTCACCACCAACTTCGCCATCGTCGCGCTGGTTACGATTGCCACCGTTGCGTTTAATTTGGTCGCAGGCGTGATCGCGGGCTTCATCGCGACGGTGATTGTGTTTCTCGGCAAGAGCAGTAAAGCGGTGGTGCGCTCGACCCAGCGCGGCGACCGGCGGCACTCGCTCAAGCTGCGCAACTCCGAGAAGACCGCTTATCTGCGCGAACACGGCGCGCGCATTTTGTTGTTCGAACTCGATGGCACGCTGTTTTTCGGCACCGCCGATCAGCTCGCGCTCGAAGTCGAGCAACTCACGCCAACCGCCGACTACATTATTTTTGATTGCCGCCGCGTCACCGAGTTCGATGCTACCGGCGCGCATATTCTGGAGCAGATCGGCGCGCGTCTCGCCAAGCAGCGCAAGCACGCGGTACTCTCGCATGTGATCGCATCTGACCCGCACGGCCAGTTCTTGGCCGGCATGGGCCTCGGTGCAGCGATTCCGCAAGAGCAGTGGTTCTCCGACTCCGACTACGCGCTGGAGTGGTGTGAAAACCAATTGCTCGCGCGCGAGTTTGCGGATGACGAGACGCGCTTCGAGCTGCCGTTGGAGCGCCTCGGCATCGCGCGCGAATGCGACGCTGCCGAGCTCGCGCTGCTCAAGCAAAGCCTCCAGCGTCACGAGTTCAACCAAGGCGAGTATTTGTTCCGCGAGGGCGACGCCGGTGACACGCTCTATGTGCCGGTGCGTGGCAGTATCAGCATCACCTTGCCGATCAAAGGTCGGGTTGAAACCCAAAAGCTTGAAACCAAGCGCCTGGTCACCCTCAGCCCCGGCGTGATGTTCGGCGAGATGGTGCTGATCGAAACCCGCCCGCGCTCAGCCGATGCGGTAGCTGATGAGTACTCGGTGGTGTACGGATTGAAGCGCGATGTGCTTGATGCCTTGCGCATCGAGCATCCTGGGCTCGCGGGCAAGCTGCTGTTCAACATCAGCCGTTTGCTGGCAGAGCGATTGCGAACGACGACGGAAGAGTTGCGGGCAGCGGCGGCTTAGATAGCGCATCGAAATCTTCGTAGGCTGTGTCGCCAAGATTGGCTCTAGGAGCGCCTCTTGTGGAAACGACCCACGTAGAAGCGCATGAACAGGGCCTCTCCGGGCAGTGCCTTGGTGCGATTTTTACAGATGGCGCGAAGCCCTGAGGTAAAATAGTGTCTTTATCCAGCAGCGAATTTCAGCCGCGCCCGCCACGTGATTACCCTCGCCCTCTCCAAGGGCCGCATCTTTGAAGAGACGCTGCCGCTCCTCTCCGCCGCCGGCATTACCGTCACCGACGACCCGGAAACATCGCGCAAGCTGATTCTCGGCACCAACCGTGATGACGTGCGCATCATCATCGTGCGCGCGTCCGATGTGCCGACCTATGTGCTCTATGGTGCGGCGGATCTCGGCGTTGCCGGTTACGACGTGCTGCTCGAACACGACGCGCGCCACGGCATTGAGGGGCTCTATCGCCCGGTCGATCTGAACATCGCGCGCTGCCGCATGATGGTGGCGACGTCGGAAGGTTTTGATTATGAAAACGCCGTGCGCTCCGGCGCGCGCATCCGCGTAGCGACAAAGTACGTTGATACAGCGCGCGAACACTTCGCGGCCAAAGGTATGCACGTGGACTTGATCAAGCTCTACGGCTCGATGGAGTTGGCGCCGCTGGTTGGCCTGGCCGATGCCATCGTCGATATGGTCTCGACTGGCAGCACGCTTAAGGCAAACAAGCTGGTCGCGGTTGAGGAGGTGTGCGAAGTCTCGGCGCGCCTTGTCGTTAATCAAGCGGCGTTGAAGGTCAAGCGAGTGCAGGTGCAGGCGCTAATTGATGCGTTTGAGCAAGCGGTCACGGCCTAGCGTTACTGGTTGACTGTCGCGTCTTTAGAGAACTCAATTTACGCCATGAACATCACGCGTCTCGATGCTTCGTCGCCGGATTTTTCCGCGCGCTTGAAGACCTTGCTCGCGTATGCAGAGGATGCCGACGACGCCGTCGAGCGCGCCGCGCAATCGATTTTGGCTGACGTGAAAGCGCGTGGCGATGCCGCCGTACTCGAATACACCGCCAAGTTCGATGGCGTGACAGCCGCTTCCACCAACGATCTTCGCGTTTCGCCCGGCGACATTGCCAGCGCGTTGCAAACCATTCCCGCCGCCACCCGCGCCGCGCTCGAAGCCGCCGCCGCCCGCGTGCGCGCGTATCACGAGAAGCAAAAAGCCGCGTCATGGACGTACACCGAGGCGGACGGCACCGTGCTCGGGCAGCAGGTCACACCGCTCGATCGCGCCGGCCTCTACGTACCCGGTGGCAAGGCCGCGTACCCCAGCTCGGTGTTGATGAACGCGATTCCCGCCAAGGTGGCCGGCGTGCGCGAACTCATCATGGTCACGCCGACGCCGGGCGGCGAGGCGAATGCGCTGGTGCTGGCTGCTGCGGCGATTGCCGGTGTCGATACGATTTACCGGATCGGCGGCGCGCAGGCCATCGGCGCGCTCGCCTACGGCACCCAAACCATTGCTCAGGTAGACAAGATCACCGGCCCCGGCAACGCCTACGTCGCAGCGGCGAAGCGGCACGTGTTCGGCACAGTGGGTATTGACATGATCGCCGGGCCGTCGGAGATTTTGGTGATCAGTGATGGCAGCGCCGCGCCCGGCAAAACCGTGATGGAGACCGCTGATTGGGTGGCGATGGATTTATTCAGCCAGGCCGAGCACGACGAGATTGCCCAGGCGATTTTG
>JAYVSR010000136.1:0-8555 GCA_043775155.1 Burkholderiales bacterium
CATCGACTGCAACGCGCGCACGATTGACCTGCTTGTCAGCGTCGAAGCACTCGCGTCACGGCGTGCCAAGTGGCAAGCGCCGGTGCGCACGGAACGCCTCGCCGGCGTACTGGAGAAATACGCCAAGCTCGTCGGCCCGGCAACGCATGGCGCGGTGACGCACAGTGGTGCGGTGGAATGGCCGGTCGAATAAAGCGCGGAGCGAAATGTCCGGCTATGACGCTCATCCCAACCAACTCGAACCAGATGAACACCTCGAATGACTGATACCAACAGCGATGCAAGCGTCACCGATTGGTCCACCATTGACCGGCAACTGGATGACAAAAACTACGCCGAGGCGTATGCGGGTCTGCGCGTGCTGG
Organism: Burkholderiales bacterium; assembly: GCA_043775155.1. Classification (GTDB taxonomy): domain Bacteria; phylum Pseudomonadota; class Gammaproteobacteria; order Burkholderiales; family JAEUOS01; genus CANJDH01. The sequence goes on from JAYVSR010000136.1 coordinate 366, forward strand.
CCGATTCCGGCGATGCGCGCGCTTTGGTGCAGATGGGCTGGATGACCCGGAACGGCCTCGGAAGAAAAAAGGACGAAACCAAAGCAATGCGCCTGTATCGGGAAGCAGAACAACGAGGTGAAATTGAGGGCGCACTCCGTCTGGGGCAGTGCCTTGCTTGGCGTGAACGATGGGCCGAAGCGCGACCGCACTATGAGTATGCCGCGTCCAACGGCTCGCTGGTCGCCGCGTACCGCCTTGGCGTTCAACCCAAGTTCGCCGCGCTGGATGGCGCAGAAACGCGCGATTGGCTGCAGGTTGCGGCAGACGGCAAGCACGTTTGGGCTCAAGCTGAAATTGAGAGACGACGGCTTTTGGTGCAAGGCGTATGTGCCAAACCCGCAGCTTTGCTCTGGACATACCCTCGCCTCGTGATCTACGCTGTCTGGGTATTGTGGCGCTCAGGTTGGAGCGATCTGAACGACATTCCCCGCTTGCGGCGATGAGCGCGCGCGACAGCAGAATCGCCGCCACGAGAATGACATATCAAAAACACCGGAAAGCCTTGGTGGGAGCCAGTTTTCGCCAATTTCTCCTCTGTAACGGCAACCACATCGTTTGAATTCGTAGATAGATTGAAGATTCATGACCGACGAAAGCTACAGCCGCCGATGGGCGCAATTGCGTTCTAGCGGAGAAAAAATCGACCTCGCTGTCGAGCGCTCGATACTGCGCAAAACACCAGACGATCTCGAAGCGAGATTTCGCGTCGTCTGCGAACTGTCGAACCGGTGGGATCGGAATTCGCGGGCAAGCCTGGGACGACATGTCGCCTATTTGATTCGCCATCATCCAGATTCAGCCTTGACCGGCTCTACGTTTTTGCATCTCCATGAGAGGATCGATCCGGGCTACGCAGAGTGCCGAGACCTATGGCTCGTTGCAGTGACGAAACGAAACACCAGCGAAACGACTCTGCTGCACGCGGCGAAGTTTTTGACGCTAGATGATCGCCAAGCATCCGTTGCGCTTTGGAAACGTTTGCTGCGCAGATGCCCTCGCGTGGTTGAATACCGGCAGCAACTCGCACATACCTATGCGCTGGAATACCGCACTGGAACCGCGAAGAGCCGTCTCTGGGCGCGGTTGGCGCTGAAGCAATATCAGGCTGCCTATCGGTTAGCACCGGATGTGTCGACACGGTTTGGACTTCTCAATGATCTTGCGGACTCCGCGTTCGCAAGTGGCGAAATAAGCATGGCAGTCCGTTATGCGAACAGCCTGCTTCGCGCCGCGCGCAAGCAGCGCGGCAAATGGAATTATGGGAATGCCATTCACGGCGCAAACACGGTGCTCGGCAAAGCAGCACTGGCAAAACGCGATGTGGATCGCGCCCTACGCCATTTGCAAGCGTCAGCCGAGCACGATGGCTCCCCGCAACTGAACTCGTTTGGCCCGTCGTTTGAACTTGCCAAGAAGCTTCTCGACAAGGGACATGTGGTTCCAGTACGCGCCTATCTCAAAGCATGCCAGCGCTTTTGGCGCATGGACAATGGTGCTATCGATTACTGGCTCGGCGAAATTCAACGCGCCGGCACCAGTTCACTGGATCGCGTTGCCACCACGACCATGCTCGCCATGGGATCACCCTGATCTCTTCCCCGCCACACCCGCTCAACCAGCGGCCCGCTCAATCTCCACCCGCCGCGCCAGCGTGTACACGTAGGCCAGACGGATCGAGCGCTCGCGATATTCGCGCGAGACATGCGCCCAGTAGCCGATGTCGGGATGCAAGGCGACATCGGCGAGTTTGGCTTCGGCGTCACTCAACGTGCGCTTGCGTAAATCGGATTCACGATAGGCCTCGGAACCTGGCGGCGCGTTGTCGAGCCGCGCGCTGCAGTCGGCGGAGATCACGCGCTGCGCCTGCATCGAGCGCGCGAGCCGCACCGGCAGCGGGCTGATCGCGTCGGCGTCGGCGTACCAGCGGCCGCGAATTTCGACCGGGTCGAAGCGCCCGGGAATCGCGCAAGCCGCGCGCACTGCCTGCCCGCAGTCACCATGATTGAACGGCGCGCTGACGCCGGCAGCGGTGTCGGCTGCGACAGCGGCAAAGCGAATCGGCAGTTTTTCCAACAGCCGATGCCCGGCGCGACGCGTCACTTCTTGATTCACGTAGGCGGCCAATTGCGCACCGCTCAACACGTAGCCGCGGGTGAGCGACAAGCGCACCAGGTCCTTGAAATCGAATTCCAGCGCGAGGGTTTCGAGCTCGCGCACGGGCGTACCGGCGCAATACAGGCAGCCGACCAGCGCGCCCACCGACGCGCCAACGACCAAATCCGGTTTGACGCCGATCTGCTCCAGCGCTTTCAAAACACCCACATGGGCAAAGCCGCGCGGCCCGCCGGCGCTCAACACCAGCGCCAGGCGGAATGGGGCGGCCGGCGAAACGAAGCTGGGTTGCTCCTGCTCCGGCAGCGGCGCTTGTGGTGCCAGTTCGCAAGCGGTGAGCGTGGCAATACTCGCGCTCGCCAGTATCGGTAAAGCGAGGCCGCGCGAGATAAAGCTGCGTCGCGCTGGCTTGAACTCAGCTATTGGCATTGCGCTGAAACCGTTGGTGGAAGCGGGTTTCATGAAAACACTCGGTTAAAACCGTTGGTACGAGCCATTCTTCAGCGCATCATCAACATGGATTCACTGCTCAACCTTGATGTTGCCGTCCTTCACCACCTTGGCCCAGAGCGCAATGTCGCTCTTGATCAACGCGGCGAACTGGTCCGCCGTGCCGCCCGCCGGCGCGACGCCGTCCGTCTCCAGCTTATCGACTGCGTCCTTGTTCTTGAGCGCCTCAACCACTTCCTTATTGATGCGATCAACGATGGCCTTCGGCACACCCTTGGGCGCGATCAGGCCGTGCCACAACACGGCCTCGTAGCCGGGTACGCCCGCCTCAGCAATCGTCGGCACTTTTGAATACGTCGCGCCGGGCGCACGCTTCGACGTGGTCACGCCAAGCGCCACCAGTTTGCCGGCTTCGACATGCGCCAGCGCCGAGGCCGGGCTGGAGAAGAAGATATTGGTCTGGCCCGCGATGGTGTCGGTGAGCGCGGGCGCGGTACCTTTGTACGGCACGTGGGTCAGTTTGATTTTTGCGGCACTGGCGAAATACTCACCCGCCATGTGGGTCACGCTGCCGAGACCGGCTGAGGCGAACGTGATGTCGCCGGGTTTGGCTTTGGCGCGCTCGATCAGCTCTTTCACACTCTTGATTTTCAGTGCCGGGTTGACTAGCAGCACCATCGGCCCTTGCGAGATTTGCGCGACCGGCGTGATGTCGTTTACCGGATCGAACTTTAGTTTGAAGATCGACGGGTTGACGCAATAGCTCGATGCAATCAGGATGAAGGTGTAGCCATCAGCCGCCGCCTTGACGCCCAGATCAATCCCGAGCAGGCCACCGGCGCCGGGGCGGTTGTCGACCAGCACCGATTGGCCGAGCAACTTGGTCAATTTTTCAGCGATGAAGCGGGCGATGAAATCAGAGCCGCCGCCAGGTGCGAACGGCACGATGATCTTGACTGGCTGGGTGGGATATGCGGCTTGGGCGAAGGCGCGGCGCGGCGCGGTGGTGGTTGCCAATGCGCCGACGGCGGCACTGACGGCGGCGCTGGCGGCGATCAGGCCGAGGGTGTCGCGGCGGGCGTGGTTCATGTTCATCTCCTTGGGTGAGGCCGTGATTTTTTGGACAGCCAAACTTTTGAACGATGGCCCCGACTCACGCCTTGACGCGCGCTTCAATTCGCGCCATCAAGCGCTCAACTTCGGCCCGATCAAGATCATTCAATTTCGGCCCCGGCGCACGGACGCGGTCGCACTTGATCGCGCCGCGTTTCATCAGTACGAATTTGCGTACCGCGAGACCCAGGCCGGGTTGCAGCTCTTGCATCATCAGCGGCAGGCAGGCGTCAAACACATCATCGGCTGCGTCGATCTTGCCGGCCAAAAACAAATCGCGCGTCTTGACCAGAACTTCGGGATACGCAAAGCCGGTCATCGCGCCATCGACGCCACGCGCGAGCAACTGCGAGTAGTGCGCGCCGCCATTGCCGATCAGGATCGAGACGCGGCGTCCGCCTTTCGATTCTGCTTCGCGCAATCTGGTGATCTTGTTGTTACCCGGCCAGTCTTCGTGCTTGACCATCACCATGTCCGGAAAGTCGGCAATCATTTTGATGATCAGCGGCGACGACATCGACACCGTCGTGATCAACGGATAGTCCTGCAACACCCACGGAATGCCTTTGAGGCCATTGGCGATTTGCTCGAAGTAGGCGTAAATCTGCTCGTCGGTTTTGAGTCCCGCCTGCGGCGCGACCATCACCCCGGCTGCGCCTGCATCCATCACGCGCTTTGAGAAATTGAACAAATTGTCCAGCCCGGCGCCGCTGACGCCGACTATCACCGGCACCTTCAAACGCGCGAGGCAGGCTTTGGTGAACTGCATGCTCTCGTCGCCGGCCAGCTTGGGTGCCTCGCCCATGATGCCCAGAATCGTCGCGCCGGTGACGCCGCGCTGAGTGTAGAAATCCATCAGGCTCGCGGTCGAGTCGAGGTCAAGTGCGCCATCGGCGGTGAATGGGGTGGCGGAGATGACGTACATGCCATCGGCGGAGGAAGTGAGGCGCATGAGGTTTTCTGCTCGTTGAAAGGGAAAAGGAATTGTACTGGCGCGCTGGGCGGGGTCGTAGGGAACCCCAAGCCACTCGGTACAATCTTCGCATGCTCGCCCTCTTCTTTGAAGTCACCCCCAAGCCCGGCAACACGGAGCGTTACCTCGCGCTTGCGGTCGCCCTGAAACCCAAGCTCGAAGCGCTTGGCGGCTGCTTGTTCATCGACCGCTTTCGCAATCTGCAACGTGAAGGGTCGTTGCTGTCGATGCAAATTTGGCGCGATGAAGCGGCGTTGACTGCCTGGCGCGTACACGAGGCGCATCACCGCACTCAGGAAGCCGGACGCGACGAAGTGTTCTCAGACTATCGGTTGCGCGTCGCCGAAGTGATCCGCGAAGAAGAGCCTGGCAAACCGGCGTGGCAGCCGCAGCGTTTGTCGGCCTATAACGACCCGGCGCACAAACCGCCGCGCTATGTGGTGTTTGCCGAATCGACCAGCGGCACGTTCGATGCGCCAGCCGGCGTGGCGCACGAAACCTTCGAGAGCATCATTCGCGCCGGCGAGTTTGCGCATCTGTTCACTGTGCCGGATTTGCGAACCGCGCTGGAGATCACCGAAAACTGCCGCATCGGCGCGCCGGCTTATCGCTTCCGCATTTGTGAAGTCGAGCGCGACTACGGCATGTTTGATCGCGCCGAAGCGCCGCAGCACTATCCGCCGGTAGCGCAGCAGCCCACATGCCCCCACGCCTGATTTTTGAACTGGTATTGCTCTCCGCCATTTGGGGCGGCTCCTTCATTTTCATGCGCGTACTGGCGCCAAATATCGGCGCGCTGGTCACCGCTGAATTGCGCTTGCTTCTGGGTGGCCTCGGCCTCGGGGCGTGGTTCGTCGTCACCCACTTTGACGCCGAGTGGAAGACCTATTGGCAGCGCTATCTGGTGCTGGGCTTGCTCAACACCGCCGCACCGTTTTCCCTGTTCAGTTTTGCCGCGCTCACGTTACCCGGCTCCTACACCGCGATTCTCAATTCACTCGCGCCGCTCTGGAGCGCGGTGCTGGCCGCGCTGATCCTCGGCGACAAGCTGACCCCGCGCAAGCTGGCTGGCCTCGCATTGGGGATCGGTGGTGTCGCCTTTATCACCCAGGCTGGCCCAGTGCCGGTGAATGCCGCCACGCTCACCGCGATCGGTGCGTGCGTTGTCGCTACCGTGTGTTACGGGCTGGCGGGGATTTACATCAAGCTCAAGTTGCAGTCGGCCAAACCCGCCGCGATTGCCGGCGGCAGCCAATTACTCGCGGCCGTGGTGTGCGCGCCGGCCTTGTTCACCGGGCCACCCACTGCGATGTATTCCACTGGCGTCGTGATCAGCATCGCGATTGTCGGCCTCGTCTGCGGCTCTTTTGCCTATCTGCTGTATTACCGGCTGGTGACCCTGGCCGGGCCAGTCAAGGCCTTGTCGGTGGCGTTTTTGATCCCGGTGTTCGGCATGCTGTGGGGCGGACTGTTCCTCGCTGAAACCATCACCACCGGCATGTTGGCCGGTTGCGCACTGGTGCTTGGCGGGTTGACGCTGCTGTTTTCTACGCCCGCGGCAAAATAATTTTCTGCTGCGGAGATGGCGCTGCGAGCGCCGCTCGCGCTAGAATCCGTCCCACCATGCGCACCGAACTCCGTTTTCACCGCTTCTCGACCCAAGCGCCCAACGCTTTCGACTTCGTCCCGCGCAATCTGGTGGTGGCGGGATGGACCGGGCGCGACCGTGCTGCACTGGAACACCATGTGCGTGAACTCGAAGCGCTCGGCGTCAAACGCCCCTCGACCATGCCGGTGTATTACCGCGTCGCGGCGGGGCGCGTGACGCAGGACAACGCCGTTCAGGTGATCGGCGCTGAGACGTCGGGCGAAGTTGAACCGGTGTTGTACTCGATGCGTGACGGTCTGTGGCTCGGCGTCGGGTCGGACCACACCGACCGCAAGATGGAAACCGTGTCGGTGGCGCTGTCCAAACAAGTCTGCCCGAAGATTGTAGGCAACACCCTGTGGGATTGCCGCGAAATCGCCGCCCACTGGGAGAAACTAATTTTGCGCTCCTGGATTATCGAAGCGGAAGGCGCCAAACGGGTGCTCTATCAGGAAGGTTCCATCTCGCAGATCATCGCGCCGGAACAGCTGATTGAAGGCTACTGCGGCGGCAATGCGCTGGAAATCGGCACCGTGATGTTCTGTGGCACTTTTCCCGCAATCGGCGGAATCCGCCCGGCCAAACGCTTCATCATGGAAATCGAAGACCCGGTGTTGGAGCGCAAGCTCGGTTACGCCTACGAAATTGAGGTGTTGCCGCTCGTCGAGTAACACTGCTGCCAGGCAACACAACAACATCGGGCGCGAATGCGAACCCTGATATTTGGCGCAGGCGCGATCGGCAGTTATCTTGGCGGTTTGCTCGCAGGTAACGGTGCCGATGTCACCCTGCTCGCACGCGGCGCGCAATACCGCGCCCTTACCGATCACGGCATCCAATTCGAATGGGCCGATGGGCGAAGCAAACAAGTTGGCGTCAAGACCTGCGAGCCCGGCGCTGCGGGCAGCAGCTACGATCTCGTCATCTGCACGCTCAAGTCTATGCAACTGGCCGGTGCCGCCGATGAAATGATGGCCGCCCTCGCGCCTGACGGCGCGCTGGTGATGATCCAAAACGGCCTGCCGTGGTGGTATTTCGATCAGGTTGATTCGCCCTGGCGCGGACGGCAACTCGCCAGCCTCGATGCGGATGGCACGCTGGCAAAAAAAATCGCACTCGATCGGGTTGTCGGCGCCGTGATTTACAAGCCCGTCACTGGCAAAGCGCCGGGCCATTTATTCCTGCCGAAAACCGAACTCGACAGTCTGATTTTGGGTGAACTCGACAACCGCTTGAGCGAACGCACGCAACGGATCGCCACGTTCCTCACTGCCGCCTGCATGCCCACCGAAGTCACCGCCGATATTCGTGCCGCCAAATGGGGCAAGCTACTGCTCAACGTGTTGTGGAATCCACTCTGCACCCTCACCCAATCGGCGCCAGGGCGCATCGCCGCGACGGCGGGTGGCGCTGAACTGGTGCGGCAGTTGTCGAGAGAAAGCGCGGCGGTGGCAGCGTCCATCGGTGTTGTCTCCGAGCTTGAGGTCGAAGCCGAGCTGCGCCGGGTCGCGGGCAATTTCGCCCAAACCCCGTCGATGTTGCAAGACCTGCGCGCCGGCCGGCCGCTCGAATGGGATGCGATTCTCAATGTCATCATTGAGATCGCCGGGTTAACCGGCGTTGCTGTGCCGGCGTTGCGAAATGTAGCGGCGTGCATTGGCTTGCTGGATCAACGCGTCCGCACCGAAGGTGTGGCAATTTGTCCGGTCAGCGTCAAGGCGGCCGCAGCCGCCAGCTGAATAACACAAAGCAGAAAACAAAAAGCCCGCAATCTCAGAGGAGAATCGCGGGCTTTTTGGACTTGCTTGGACTGCTTTGGAACTATCTTTGGCGGAGAGAGCGGGATTCGAAC
>JAYVSR010000137.1:0-6279 GCA_043775155.1 Burkholderiales bacterium
AGCTTGACGAATTGCGCGCGCACGTCGCGCGCGTGGAAAGAGAAACACAAAAATGACGACTATTCAGCCAGCAAGGTCACCGAGCCGCCGCCTAATCAATCTGCGCAATTACCGGAAACGCAATCGGCAAAACGGATGGCGCAGGCTCGATGTTTTGCTGACGCCGGAGGAGTGGGCCATTGTTCAATCGGCCCAGTCGCCAGGCGAGTCTTTCAGCGAAACCATCGGCAGATTGGTTGAAGCCGGCTCCCGGAAGCCGCTGGCAACAGCAACGGGCTGACCTTCGTAGCGCCCCGATTCTTTTCGTGCGGAGTCTCTGCCCTCCCTAACGCGCGGTACTCTGGGACGCGCTTCTCTATTTTTTTCTAATTTAGACGACGTCGCCGATACGACAAGAGTACCGGGCCGATTTACTACTTTTTGCTACTTTAGTCATTTGGCAACGTTTGCCAGAGTCGGGGCGGGCGGTTTACGAAGGGTTGCTTGCGCGCGTGGAAGCGCTGCGTGATGAACACGAGGAACAACTAAATGCACGTTTGTCTTCTTTGTTGCAAACAGCACCTTGGGTGACGCGAGTTACCCGAGGTTCCCCCGAGGGTGCGCGGATGAGCTTGTGAGGAGATTGCTGCTAGGCCCAGACTGTGCGCAGTACAATTTCCTCTCGAAACAGTTTGGGGGAATTGATGATGAAACCAAGTTCACAGAAATCCATTCCGACGTGCTGACGACGGGTAAGCGCATGGCGGAATTCTGCGAAATTGCGCCATGATTGTGCGCCGCAACTCTGCACGGAAAAAAATACGAGGATGGGTCTACGTACTCACCAACAAGGCGATGCCAGGAATCGTCAAGGTTGGCTTTTCGTTGAAAGACCCAGAACTGCGCGCTGCGGAGTTGGGCAACACCAGCGTGCCGCACCCCTTCGTTGTTGAGTACGAAATGCTCGTTCACGGGCCGGAGAACGTAGAACGCTTGGTACATTCAAAGTTGCGCGGCAAGCACGACGGTAAAGAATTTTTTCGCTGCGCCCTGTCGGAAACAATTGCCATGATTCGTTTGGTGGCGGGCGATGCCATGATTCAGGAAAATGTCCGAACTCAGGATCAGCAAAGCCAAAGTTCGCTTCCGCATTTAGACCCCGCGCGCGAGACTTTGGAGACTACAGAGACGACAAACGCGGCACCGGGCGTACTTGATATGTCATGGTCATGGGCGGTAAAGCGGCGGCCAGGCAATTCGTCAGTTGGCGAGCCGAGAGGCCTCCCAATATCATCTACAAAACGATTTTCAGGCTCCTGCGCACATTGCGGGCTGCCATTTCAGTCACACTGGTGCGCGATGAGACGGGGGCGAAATGCCCCAACTGTTTCATGCGAAACGAGGCCTGATGTTTCTGCCTAAATCGAGGGATCGCAGCCAGGTTCACGTTCCCCCACCTTGATCTCCGCCATCGCAATGTTATAGAGCATGGCTGTCGTGCGAATGACCGAATCGCGATCTTCTGCTACGACATTCGCCAAACGCCTGTGTGTCATCCAGACTTCCTCCGCTGGAAACCTTGCCATCCGTGATTCAAGTATTTCCATCGGCATCGGCATGGTTGTTGACCACATCGCTGATACCACTGGCCCAAGATCGTCCACCAGCAGGTCGATCACCACGTGTTGATGGTCGCAATCCAGTTTCCAGAAACCGGTGATGGCGAATTGTTCATCGTCGAACCCACCGTCGCCGATGGCGGGAGAGGGGTAGCCGGTGCGCCGTATGAAGCGCCGCAGGCGGTTCCAGTCCATGCCCGCTATCGGCCGGGTAGTGATCTGCCGGTCTTCGCCACGACAAACCCGACATCTTTGAACATGGCAAGTATTCGCCGCTCAGTCATGTCGATTTCGCTTCGCATCAAGGGGGTAGTCTGCGGGCGGTGAGTGCGTGCCAAGCATTGGCGGCTCACCATAGCCTTGAAGTACCAGGTCTCTGTTCTCGACAAAATAGTTAACAGCGTCGGCCTTACACGGCTGGCCGAGGCGCGGTTTCTTGGCAACCTCGCGCGCGACTGGATTCATCACGGGCAATTTGTTCTTGATCCGGGTCGAGACTCGCTTCTGCTTTGGGGTAGACATTTTCCCTCACTGATTTAGCCAAAATGTCGCAAAAAGTCGCATTCGCTTGGAAAATTATGCGCGGGCGCTGGCCGCAATGCAATGCCGCTTTTTGACATCCGTAACGCTACGCTATACAATTACTCGATGATCAAGTCGTTCCGGCACAAAGGCGTTGAAGACTTTTTTCGACGTGGGAGCAAGGCGGGTATCCAGCCGCACCACGCAACCCGGCTGGGGCGGCAACTGATTCGCCTTGACCTTGCCAAAACGTCTAATGACATGAACGTGCCGGGCTGGCGCTTGCACGCGCTCGACGGCGATTTGGCTGGCCATTTTTCCATTTGGGTCAATGGCAATTGGCGGCTGACGTTCAAGTTCGATGGTGCTGATGCGGTGCTGGTCGATTATCAGGATTACCACTAGGAGCGACGCAAGATGACGCAAATGCATAACCCGCCACATCCTGGCGAAACACTGCGCGAAGATGTGTTGCCTGCCTTGGGGCTGAGCGTGACCGACGCTGCCGTGCAGTTGCGCGTGACGCGGCCTGCCTTATCGCGGGTGCTCAACGCGCGGGCGGCGATCTCTCCGGAAATGGCGCTGCGCATTGAGGGATGGCTGGGTGCAGCCAATGGCGGGCGCGCCGATGTGTGGCTGGCGCAGCAAGCCGCCTACGATCTGTGGAAAGCGCGCAAGTCAGGCGCCCCCAAAGTGATGAAGGCGCGGATTGGGCGGCTCGCTGAGGTGGCGTGAAATGTCCGCAAATGTCGAGTTTGGAGTTGCGTCAAACCAACGGAAAGCCCTAAGGTTATGCAAAGGTCATGGCAAGGGTGCGAAGTGCGAATCCGGATTTGCCGCGTTCACTTGAAACCCGAGCTACCGGTTTGATGCAGGTTTACCGCTTGTGGTTCGCTGATTCGGGCACCGGCCGCTTAATCGAAGCGCTCGATGGCCGACCTTGGGGGCATCACGCCTAAAACTGGCACCAGAATGGCACTAACTGAAAAATCGCGAGCATCCGGCCTGCGAAAATCTTCTTATTATTTCCCTATCATCACCATAAAACCGTTGGTGGACAACGGTTTTATGGATTCACAAGTGGGTAGGCCGTGTTGGACTTGAACCAACGACCAAAGGATTATGAGTCCTCTGCTCTAACCAACTGAGCTAACGGCCCAATCTGAGCTACCGCCCAAATCCGAGCTACGGCCCGAATCCGCGCTACCGGCCAATCACCGGGCTACCAGCAATCAGTTGGTCTCTTCGATAAAGCTTTTCAGCTTTTCCGAACGCGATGGGTGGCGCAGCTTGCGCAGTGCCTTCGCCTCGATCTGGCGAATCCGCTCACGCGTCACATCGAACTGCTTGCCAACTTCTTCGAGCGTATGGTCGGTCGACATCTCGATCCCGAAACGCATGCGCAGCACTTTCGCTTCGCGCGGTGTCAACGTGTCGAGCACGCCTTTGGTGACATCGCGCAGCGAGTCATACATCGCCGCTTCGGTCGGCGCCAGCGTGTTGTTGTCTTCGATGAAATCACCCAGATGCGAATCATCGTCGTCGCCAATCGGCGTTTCCATCGAGATCGGCTCTTTGCTGATCTTGAGGATTTTGCGAATTTTGTCTTCCGGCATTTCCATCTTCACCGCCAGCGTCGCCGGATCCGGCTCGATCCCGGTCTCCTGCAAAATCTGCCGTGAGATCCGGTTCATCTTGTTGATCGTCTCGATCATGTGTACCGGGATGCGGATGGTGCGCGCCTGATCGGCAATCGAACGCGTGATCGCCTGCCGAATCCACCAGGTCGCATAGGTGGAGAACTTGTAGCCACGCCGGTATTCAAATTTGTCTACCGCCTTCATTAAGCCAATGTTGCCTTCCTGAATCAAGTCGAGGAATTGCAAACCGCGATTGGTGTATTTCTTCGCAATCGAAATCACCAGACGCAAGTTCGCCTCGGTCATCTCGCGCTTGGCGCGGCGCGCTTTCGCTTCGCCGGTCGACATCTGCTTGTTGATCTCTTTCAGATCTTTAAGCGGAATGCCAAGCGTGTTCTGCATATCGAGCAGTTTTTGCTGGCGCTCCTGAATCGCCGGCAGGAAGCGCTCCATCACCGCGCTGTACGGACGGCCCGACTCAAACTCGCGCTGCGCCCAGCGTTGATTGGTTTCGTGTCCGGGGAACTCCTTGATGAAGTGCGGGCGTGGCATGCCGGACTTGATCACGCACAGTTCCTGGATCGCGCGCTCGTGGCGGCGTACCTGATCGACCTGGCTGCGCAGCATGTCGCACAGTTTTTCAACCATCCGCGCGGTAAAGCGAATGCGGATCAACTCATCAGAAATCTTTTTCTGCAAATCGAGGTGCGGCTTGGTCTTGTAGCCCTTCTTCGCCAGCACGCCTTTGATTTTTTCGTTGTGATGATGAATCCGCGCGAAGGCTTCGAGCGCATTTTGTTTCAGTTCAGCGAGTGCCGCCGCATTGGCAGCACCGCCATCGTCTTCCTCTTCAACGTCGGCGTCGGCCGCATCGTCGCCGTCTTCTTCGTTTTCAGCAGCGGCCAACGCTGCCGCAGCGGCCGCCGCCGCAGCCGACACAATCGGCGGCTCGGGCGCGTTCGGGTCGATCAGGCCATCGACCAACTCGTCGATGCGCATTTCATCGCGCGAAATCTTGCCGGCCATCTCCATTATTTCGGTAATCGTGGTCGGGCAAGCGGCGATGGCGAGAATCATGTGCTTCAGCCCGTCTTCGATACGCTTGGCGATTTCGATCTCACCTTCACGCGTCAACAACTCAACTGAACCCATCTCGCGCATGTACATGCGCACCGGGTCGGTGGTGCGGCCAAACTCGGAGTCGAGCGACGACGCAGCAGCTTCGGCCTCCTCTTCGATATCTTCAGCAGCGACGGTCGGGGCGTTCTCGTTCAGAAGCAGAGTCTCGGCGTCGGGCGCTTGGTCGTAGACCGAGATGCCCATGTCGCTGAAAGTGCTGATGATGGCTTCGATCTGCTCGGCATCAACCACATCGTCAGGCAGGTGGTCGTTTACCTCGGCATAGGTAAGGAAGCCACGCTCCTTACCTAGTTTGATGAGGCTTTTGAGTTTATTGCGGCGCGCTTCGACATCTTCGGCTGACGGCGCCCGCTGCAACAGCAAAAACTCCATTCGTTCGCGCGCCTTACGAGCGGCGCGCTCACTTTTTGGCTTTTTCGCTTTAGGATCAGCGGGCACAATACCGGCGGCAGCTGCCACCGCCGCTTTGGCTTGTGCCGCAGCGGTTTTGGCGGAAGCCGCCGCCGTCGGTTGCGTGGCGGCTTTGCCGGCCAGCTTTGCGTCCTTGGTAACTGCACGAGCTGCAGGCTTTGGGGTCAGCACTTTCGCCGGTGGATGTCCTTTGCCCGCCGCTGTTGCGACTTTGGCGGCACGGCGTGCGGTGTTTGCCGCAGACTTACCAGCTTGCAGCTTCGTTACGGACTTAGAGACTGAATTTTTCACTACCGGTTTAGCCGGCGGGGCTTTTTTCTGCACGAGTTTCTGCGCTTTCTTGGGAGCGGCTTTGCGAACGGGAGCGGCGGTTTTCTTGGCCATACGATTGCCTCGAAAAAAGGGCGCGAAAACTGCGGTTCGCGCACCGGATGACGACGCCGGCAGCAGGCCGGGTTTCACACCCCGCCGAGAAGCCGACGAAGCATGCGCCAAATTTAGTAAAGCTTTGGATTATAGCCTTATTTAAGGCTTCTCGCGCCATTTTTTAATCTCTGTTGCGACGGCGCCATCGAGTTCGCCTTCTACCCAACGCACTCGCCTGTGACCAACCGGCCGTTGGCTCCGCTAAGCGGCGTCGCGCGCCGCGATCGCCGCCGCTCGCACCGCGCTTTCTTCTGCGATCAATGCGGCCAGCTCTTCCTTGGCAGCGGCATCCGGCACGCCCTCGGCAATAATTTGCGCGGTGCGCTGGTGGCGCCATTGATTGCGGAACGTGTGCAACACGTGCGCGAACTCGGCGGCGACAATCCCGGGGGCTTTGTCGATTTCCAGTTCTTCGACCAAGGCCTTGCGCAAAAATGGCTCGACATCAGTATTGGCAAAATGCTCAACCAGCACCGGAGACGACGGCACTGACTCCGCCGCCTGGATCGCGTCAATCACGTCGAGCACCGCCAAGCCTTCGG
>JAYVSR010000138.1:0-12057 GCA_043775155.1 Burkholderiales bacterium
ACTATCTTTGGCGGAGAGAGCGGGATTCGAACCCGCGGTAGGGATTAACCTACACACGCTTTCCAGGCGTGCGACTTAAACCGCTCATCCATCTCTCCGGATCTTGGTTTGTAGCGCCTATTTTATCTCAAGTAGCGTCACGTGCCACGCCTGAGTCTCGATACGGATGGCGCATATAGTCGACCAAATCCGACTCGCCGCGCCCCGGTGGGCGCGTCAGCAGGCTCAGGACAATGATGACGGCAAAGCCGACCGGCACGCCGAACACGCCAGCGGCAATCGGCTGAATGTCCCACCACATCGCTTGGTCAAGCGGGATCGAGATGCCCAACAAACTGCGCAGCCAGGGATGGGTGGTCACCAGGTAATACAAGGTCACGGCCAGCCCGGCCAGCATGCCCAGGGTAGCGCCGAACCCATTCGCGCGCTTCCAAAAAATTCCCAGCACCAATGCAGGAAAAATCCTGCTGCTGCCATCGAAAAGGCGACTACCACCAGCGCCACAATGTCGGCCGGTTTTTGCGCTGCCACCGCTGCCGCAGCCAGTGCGGCCACCAACAGCAGTACTTTTGAGATCGTGACCCGGCGCAGGGCCGTCGCCTTTGGGTCGATCATGCGGTAGTAGGTGTCATGCGAAAGGGCATTGGAAATCGTCAACAGCAGCCCGTCTGCGGTCGATAGCGCGGCAGCCAAGCCACCAGCCGCCACCAAGCCGGAGACCACGTAAGGCAAGCCGGCGATTTCCGGTGTCGCCAGCACGATGATGTCTTGATCAATCGAAATTTCCGCCAATTGCACAATGTTGTCTTGGTTGATATCGACAATCGACAGGAGCTTGCCGCCGTCTAGCTTGGACCATTGCGCGACCCAGGCCGGTAGCCTGGAAAAATCGCTGCCGACCAATTGCGTATAGATGTCGTACTTGATCAGCACGGCCAACGCCGGTGCCGAGATATACAGCAACAAGATGAAGAACAGCGACCAGAACACCGACACACGCGCTTCCTTGACCGAAGGGGTGGTGTAGTAGCGCGTCAGCACATGCGGCAGGGCTGCGGTGCCGAGCATCAGGCAAAACATCAGTGCCAGAAAATTGCGCCGCGCCACATCGCGCGCAGTTTCGTCTTTCCCGGCAAACACTTCAGCGTGGCTGATCGGTGGTCCGGCGCGGGCTGCGTTCGCGGCCTCTTTATCCCACATCACCCGCGCCGCTTCGGGCGTCCTGGGAAACTCTCGAAGGGCGCGCTCCGCCTGTTGAATCAGGCGCAGCGGCGCGTCAGCGTTTGACTTCAACTCATCGAGATGGCGCTGCAATTTCGCCCGCTCGGTGTGGAGCGACTCGGGCAACCCCTTGATTTTTTCGTTTGCGGCAACGGCGCGCTCGGCGATTATTTTCAGTACCTCGCGCTCTTTCGGATCGGCCCGCAACGCCTTCTCGCGCTCCCCCACGCGCTCCAACACCGAGCCATAGACTAGCTGCGGCACCGGCACTCCGGTATGTTTGACCGAGAGCCAGATCACCGGCACAAGGTAGGCGACGATCAGCACGATGCATTGCGCCACTTGGGTCCAGGTCACCGCCTTCATGCCGCCGAGGAAGGAACACACCAGAATGCCGCCAAGGCCGAGAAAAATCCCCAGTTCAAACGACACCCCGGTAAGGCGCGTCGCGATCAATCCGACGCCATAAATCTGTGCCACGACGTAGATGAAGGAGCACAGGATCGTGATGACAATGCCGATGCTGCGCGCCGCATGGCCCGCGTAACGGGCGCCGAGGAAATCAGGAATCGTAAACTGACCGAAGCGTCGCAAATAAGGCGCAAGAAACAGCGCGACCAGACAAAAGCCGCCGGTCCAACCAAGAATGAACGCCAGACCATTGAAGCCGGTCAGGTACAGGGTGCCTGCCATGCCAATAAACGACGCTGCCGACATCCAATCAGCGCCAGTCGCCATGCCGTTAAACAAGGCCGGGACGCGCCGCCCCGCTGCGTAGTATTCGACTGCCTCAGAGGTGCGGCCAAGAATGCCGATGACCGCATACACCGCGACGGTGACAATTAGAAAGATGTAGCCGATCCATACCCGTGACATCCAGCCCAGTTTTTCGAGCAGACCGAGCGCCAGAACGAATCCGATAAACCCGGCGGTATACCAGAGGTAAGAGCGGCCGATCCCCTGCAGCGACGGCGCGGACGCGCCGTCTGCCCGGCTCATTCGGCCCGCTCCGAAGCCGTCATTTCATCGTCGATGCGATTCATCGTGCGGGCGTAGTACCAGACGATGACGAGGAAAATCGCCGGCGTACCTTGTGCGGCCAGGTAGAACGACAGCGGCCAGCCGAAAAACGACCAAGCCGACAACTCCCGTGCGAAAAAAACAAATCCGAACGTCGCCACCATCCAGATCAAAAATAGACTCAGCGTGAGAGCGCGGGTCTTGCGCCAGTAGCTGCGCTCAGGCCCGGTCTCGCCCGGCCCGCAGTCACGTTGCGCCCCGTTAGTCTCACTGCGAGCCACACTGCGCCTCCTCTCGTCTGCATTCGGCGCACTGATGATCGGGCCCCGCCGGTCTAAGCCGCCAACAACTCACGAAGGCGTTGTGTCAGCAAGGCCTCTTCCTGCGCCCCACTGCTTTTTTCCATCGCCTTGGAGTATGGCTCCAGCAACCCGCGCAGATCTTCGCGGGTGGAGCATTTTTCCAGCTTTAGGGTGAAGAAAAACGACTTGATCCCGAGGCTATTGACGACGGTATCGTTCATGAACTGTTTGGCGACCCGAAACTTGTCATACTCACTGACGCCGGTGGCCGATACAGAGGCGGCTCCGGCTGACGCAGGATCGCGGTTGCCAGTGCCGCCGCCAGCCGTCACCTTTGCCAGCGGCACGGCGACCGGCGCCACTGCCTGCGTCGGTGCCAGAGGCACCGATTTCACCTCGACAAACCCCTGGGAAATCAACTCATCTATCTGCGTTTCTGGCAGGCCAAGCTTGGTCGCCATTTCGCGCATTGTCGCCAGCGTTTTTACCCCATCGACCAAAATCAGCAGCGTCCGCGCGCGCGCAGGCAGCTTGTATTTTTTGCTCTCAATTTCTTCCAGACCCTTGGCAGTCTTGGCGATGCCAGTCTCTAGTTCCATACGTTCTCCTCAATCATGCACCCCATGCACCACACTCGTGCAATAGCAGCATACAGCAACCCGCGGCCGTTCCGATGCAGCCAATCCGAATATCAACGCGCATAAAAAAAGACCCGCCATTTGGCGGGTCTTTTCCCCCTAGGATTCCAAGGGGTGCGAGATGCAGTGTTGCGGATTAAGCAGCTTGCAAATCGCGGTCTTTGGTTTCCGGCAGGAACAGCACGCCAATCACCAGCGTCATCGACGCGATGATGATCGGGTACCACAGCCCCTGAAAAATATTGCCGTAAGAGATCGACAGGAACGTCGCGGTGAACGGCAGGAAACCACCGAACCAGCCGTTACCGATGTGATACGGCAGAGACATCGAGGTGTAGCGGATATTGGTCGGGAACAGTTCGACCAACAAGGCTGCGATCGGTCCATACACCATCGTCACGTAGACCATCAAAATGAAGATGATGAAGACCATCATCGGCTTGTTCATCTCAGCCGGGTTGGCGGTGGTCGGATAGCCTGCCGCCTTAAGTGCGTCAGCAATCGCCTTCGCATCGGTGCCCTTGACGACGATGTCCTTCACCTTCACCGCAATCGGCGCATCCGGCAATGGTGCGCCGTAGCTGAAGTTAACCCCAGCGCCGGTCAACTGCTTCTTCACTTTGACGCAGTCTTTGCTGTGGTCCGAGTGCTGCGGCAGCAATGACGCGCCAAAGCTGAAGTCGCAGGCTGCACCTGAGCTGTCAGCCAACACGGTCACTGGTGCCGAAGCGGTGACGCGCACCAGAGCAGGATTGGCCGCTTCTGCCAGCATGTTGAACAGCGGAAAGTAGGTCAACGCACCCAGCAGGCAGCCGCCCATGATGATCCACTTGCGACCGATGATGTCCGACAGCCAGCCAAAAAAGATAAACAAGGGGGTGGACAGCAGCAACGCAATCGCCAGCACGATGTAGGTGGTCTGGAAGTCAACCTTGACGGCGTTTTGCAGGAAGAACAGCACCTGGAATTGGCCGGTGTACCAGACCACGCCTTGACCTGCCGTCGCACCCAACAGGGCGAGCAGCACGAACTTGTTGTTCGGATATTTCAGGAAGCTGTCGGTCAATGGCGATTTCGAGCCTTTGCCTTCGGCTTTCATGCGCTGGAACACCGGCGACTCGTTCAACTTGAGACGGATGTAGACCGAGAAAATCAGCAAGAGGATCGACAGCCAGAACGGAATCCGCCAGCCCCAATCTTTAAAGTCCGCTTCTGACAATGTGGTGCGGCAGACGTAGATCACCATCAGCGCGAGGAACAGACCCAAGGTAGCGGTGGTCTGAATCCAGGCGGTGGACAGGCCGCGCTTGCCGCGTGGCGCATGTTCGGCCACGTAGGTTGCCGCACCGCCGTACTCACCACCCAGCGCCAAGCCTTGCAGCAGGCGCAGCAGGAGCAGAATGATCCAGGCCGCGTCACCGATCTGCGCATAGGTGGGCAAGAAGCCCAGCGCGGCAGTGGAGAAGCCCATCAACAAAATCGTGACCAGAAAGGTGTATTTGCGGCCGATCATGTCGCCCAGGCGGCCGAAAAATAATGCGCCGAACGGACGCACCAGGAAACCTGCCGCCAGCGTCGCCAGTGATGCCAGCAGCGCGACCGTCGGATTGCCGGGCGGATAAAACTTGCCGACGAAAAAGATCGCCAACACGGCGAATAAATAAAAGTCATACCACTCAAATACGGTGCCGAGTGAGGACGCGAAAATAACCTTTCGCTCCTCCGCCGGTGTGACTACCTGACCTTCTTCTAACGCTGCCATACCTGTCTCCTTTTTGATTTACTGCTGGGTAAAACGACAAACAACTGTGGTGCAAAAACTAGCGCGCTTCTTTCAATTGATCGAGGATCGCCGGATTCTCCAGCGTCGACGTGTCTTGCGTAATGTCTTCGCCTTTAGCTAGCGAGCGCAGCAGACGCCGCATGATTTTGCCCGAGCGGGTCTTTGGCAGATTATCGCCAAAGCGGATTTCTTTCGGCTTGGCAATCGGCCCGATTTCCTTCGCCACCCAATCACGCAACTCTTTCGCCATCGCCAGCGCCGCGTCACCCGACGGGCGCGGGCCTTTGGTGACGACGAAAGCCACAATCGCTTCGCCGGTCAAATCGTCTGGCCTGCCCACGACGGCGGCTTCCGCCACGAGCTTGGTGTTCGCCACCAACGCCGACTCGACTTCCATCGTGCCCAGACGATGCCCGGAGACGTTCAGCACGTCGTCGATGCGGCCCATGATGGTGAAGTAGCCGTGCTCTTTATCGCGCACCGAGCCATCGCCGGCCAGGTAAAGCGTGCCGCCCAACTCCTCGGGGAAATAGGTTTTTTTGTAGCGCTCCGGGTCGCCCCAAATGGTGCGCACCATCGATGGCCACGGACGCTTTACCACCAAAATACCGCCCTGCCCGTTCGCCACATCGTGCCCGGCTTCATCGACAATCGCCGCCATGATGCCCGGCAGCGGCAGACTGCACGAACCTGGTTTCATTGGCGTGGCGCCCGGCATCGGCGAGATCATGTGGCCGCCGGTCTCCGTCTGCCAAAACGTGTCAACGATGGGACAATGGCTCCCACCAACGTTCTCGTAGTACCAGATCCAGGCTTCCGGGTTGATTGGCTCACCGACCGAACCCAAAATGCGCAGGCTTTTCAGATCAAAATTACGCGGATGGGCTTTGGGATCTGTCTCACTCGCCTTGATCAGCGAGCGGATCGCCGTCGGCGCGGTGTAGAACACGGTGCATTTGTGTTTGGCGATCATGTCCCAGAAGCGCCCGGCGTTCGGATACACCGGCACGCCTTCAAACACGATCTGGGTGCCGCCCATCGCCAGCGGGCCGTAGGCGACATACGAGTGGCCGGTGACCCAGCCAATGTCGGCGGTACACCAAAACACATCAGACGGCTTGATGTCGAAGGTCCACTTCATCGTCAGCTTGGCCCAGAGCAAATAGCCGCCGGTTGAGTGCTGGATGCCTTTCGGCTTGCCGGTCGAGCCGGAGGTGTAGAGGATGAATAGCGGATGCTCAGCACTGACCCACTCCGGCTCGCAGACATCGGATTGGGAGGCTTCGATGTCGTGCCACCAAATATCGCGGCTGGCGTCGAAGCCGACGGTGTTGCCAGTGCGGCGGTAGACGATCACCGACTTCACCGCCTCACAGCCGCCGAGTGCAAATGCCTCATCGACAATCGCCTTGATCGGCAGCGCTTTGCCGCCGCGTACTTGCTCGTCAGCGGTGATCAGGGCCACTGCGCCCGCATCGATCATGCGTTCCTGCAAGGATTTCGCCGAGAACCCGCCGAACACCACCGAGTGCGTTGCACCGATGCGCGCACAAGCCTGCATCGCAATCACGCCTTCAATCGACATCGGGATATAGATGACGACGCGGTCGCCCTTCTTGATGCCGCGCGACTTCAAGGCATTGGCGAACTTGCACACGCGCTGGTGCAGCGCGCGGTAGGTGATGGTCGCGGTCTTGCCGTCATCGGCTTCAAAAATAATCGCGGTTTTTTCCGCATTGCCGTTGGCGAGGTTGACGTCGAGGCAGTTGTACGACGCATTCAACTCGCCGTCATGAAACCACTTGTAGAACGGCGCGTTCGATTCATCGAGCGTTTTGGTGAACGGCTTTTTCCATTCGAGGTGCGTATGCGCGAGATTTGCCCAGAACCCTTCGTAGTCACGCTCCGCCTCGGCGCACAGCGCGTGATAGGCGTTCATGCCCGAAATCGCCGCGTCTTTGACCAGCGCTGGCGGCGGCTGAAACAGCCGGTTTTCGTGCAATACTGACTCGATGTTTGACATACGTGATTGGCTCCCGCCGTGGTTACTTTTATTCCAGCCTGACAGTAGTTTCTGGCGCTTACAAGACTCTTACAATTGTGTGACAAAAAGCACATTATTTATGTGGCGTCGCAACATTCTCAAAACTTTACGATGACCTCACCATGATCCCATTCATTCGCGAATTCGAACCGGCCTACGGCCATTTGGTCAGCGTCAGCCCGCTGATCCGCCGTCTCGTGGCGCATAACCCCGGCAGTTTCACCGCGTGGGGGTCTGGCACCTACGTGATTGGGCAGAACGCGGTTGCCGTGATCGACCCCGGCCCGGATGACGCTGCCCACATCGACACGCTGCTGCGCCTGCTGGGCGGCGAGCGCGTCGCCCAGATCGTCGTCACCCACACCCACATTGACCACTCGCCCGGCGCGCGCATCCTGCAAGCGCGCACCGGCGCGCCGATCACCGGTTGCGGCCCGCACGCACGGATCGGCACGCACGATGAGCCGGTGGAAGAAGGCGGCGACTTCGACCACGCGCCGGATCGCCTGCTCCACGATGGCGATAGCGTGACGGGCGACGGCTGGACACTAACCGCCGTGCATACGCCTGGCCACACTTCCAATCACCTGTGCTACGCGCTCGCCGAAGAACAATCTCTGTTCTCCGGCGATCACGTGATGGGCTGGTCGACGACAGTGGTGTCGCCACCCGACGGCGACATGACGCGCTACATGGCCTCGCTGGAAAAATTGCTGGCGCGCGATGACCGCGTGCTGTACCCAACCCACGGCGCGCCGATTACAGAGCCCAAACCCTTCATCGCGCAACTGATTGCACACCGGCGTGAGCGCGAGGAGCAAATTTTGGCGTTGCTCAGAGACGGCCCGGCCTTGATTCCTGCGATGGTGGCCAAGCTCTACGCTGCGGTTGACCCGAAACTGCACAAAGCTGCCGGACGCTCGGTGTTGGCGCATCTGATCGCACTAATCGATGCTGGACGCGTGCGTTGCGAGGGCTCTGCCGGTGCCGGTAGTCGTTACCGGCTACCTTGACGCGCTCGCTGTCGCCGGCATGACCTGTCGCACCGCTTGTCGCACCGCTTTTCGCCCCACCTGCCGCGCAAATCACGAATAACAAAAAAGCTGGAGAACCGCTCTGCGAGCGGCTCTCCAGCCTTTTTTCCTGCCAGATCTCGAGCTACGACTACCACAAACTGCGACTACCTACTGCTTGTCTCCTCACCTCTCCGGGCTAGGTTGATTGCGTTGACCACAGTGCGTTGACCAAAAATCAGGCCGCTTTTTTGACCGCCTTCTTCTCTTCGAAGAACTGCTCATCTTCGGTCGAGCCGTGCAGCGCGGTGGTTGAAGCATTCGCGCCCTGCACTGCCTGCGTGATCGCGTCGAAATACCCGGTGCCGACTTCGCGCTGGTGCTTGACAGCAGTGAAGCCCTTCTCGGCGGCAGCAAACTCTTTCTGCTGCAACTCGACAAACGCGCTCATGTTGTTGCGGGCGTAGCCATAGGCCAGCTCGAACATCGAATAGTTGAGCGCGTGGAAGCCGGCCAGCGTAATGAATTGGAACTTGTAGCCCATTGCGCCCAGCTCACGCTGGAATTTCGCGATGGTGGCGTCATCCAGATTGCGCTTCCAGTTGAACGACGGCGAGCAGTTGTAGGCCAGCATCTTGCCGGGAAATTTTTTCTGCACGCCCTCGGCGAAGCGCCGCGCAAAGTCGAGATCAGGCGTACCGGTTTCGCACCACACCATGTCGGCGTACTCAGCGTAGGCAATGCCGCGCGACAGCGCCTGGTCAAAACCTTTACGTACCCGATAGAAACCCTCTTGCGTCCGCTCGCCGGTGAGGAACTCGCGGTCGCGTTCGTCACAGTCGGATGTCACCAGATCAGCCGCTTCGGCGTCAGTGCGCGCCAGCAGAACCGTTGGCACACCCATCAAGTCAGCGGCCATGCGCGCGGCTTTGAGCTTGTCCACGGCTTCCTGCGTCGGCACCAGTACCTTGCCACCCATATGGCCGCATTTTTTCACCGATGCGAGCTGATCTTCAAAGTGAACCCCTGCCGCACCGGCCTCGATCATCGCCTTCATTAACTCGTGCGCGTTGAGCACACCGCCAAAACCGGCTTCGGCATCCGCCACGATGGGCGCCATGAAATCGATGCGCTCGCTGTCGTTATCGGCGTTTTCCATGTGCTGAATCTGGTCGGCACGCATCAAGGCATTGTTGATACGCTTGACCACCGTCGGCACCGAAGTCGTCGCATAAAGCGACTGGTCTGGATACATGCTGAGCGAATCATTCGCATCCGCCGCCACCTGCCAGCCGGACAGATACACGGCTGGGACACCTGCCTTGACCTGCTGCATCGCCTGGTTGCCGGTGAGCGCGCCGAGCGAGTTGACGAACGGGCGCTCGCTACACATCTTCCACAGCTTCTCGGCGCCCGATTTGGCGAGACTGTATTCAACTTTCACGCTGCCACGCAGACGATAAATATCGGCAGCTGAATAGCCACGGGAAACGCCTTTCCAACGCGGGTTTTCGTTCCAATCTTTCTGGATTTTCTGGATTTCAAGGTCACGGCTCGTCATGGTTTTCTCCATTTCAGGTTAATCAAACAAATAAAGGAACCATTGCGTAAAACTCCCTCTTTGCCCCGTCTTCCTGTTCGCCGGAAGTGCGGGAAAGCCTTAGCAACATGTGACGCATTTTGCAGTGGCATTTGATGCCGCGCAACAACTTTAACGGTCTGTAGCACTTACTTAACAACATATTGTTTTTATATGGTCTTTTAATTATTTATTGATTTGTATCAAGATTAAATAAAAGCTTAAATCATGCACCGCAACAACTAAATATTTCCTTAATTCATTGCACTGCACAACGTGTTGACATAAAACGAAAAAGCCCGGTCGGCGCGCAACCGGGCGATGCTAGAATCCGCGCTCGATTCAATCACCCGCCCTCTTTCGCAGGAAGCCCATGAGCGATACCCCGGTTCCGAAACCCCGCCCGATGCGCCCGATTCCGCGGTTTATTTTTGCCAGCCGCTGGCTGCAATTTCCGCTTTACCTCGGCCTGATCCTGGCGCAGGGCGTCTACGTGTTCCACTTTTGGGTCGAGTTGATCGACCTGATCGGTGCCGCGCTCGGCAACGAAGCCGCCCTCAAGCACATCCTCGATGCCGTGGCCGTAGAGGGAGCGCCGCGCCCGACCAAGCTCAACGAAACCACCATCATGCTGGTGGTGCTGGGCCTGATTGACGTGGTGATGATCTCCAATTTGCTGATCATGGTGATCATCGGCGGCTACGAGACCTTTGTATCGCGGATGGATCTCGATAGCCACCCGGATCAGCCGGAGTGGCTGTCCCACGTCAACGCCAGTGTGCTTAAGGTGAAGCTGGCGACGGCGATCATCGGCATTTCGTCAATTCACCTGCTCAAAACCTTCATCAACGCCAAGGCCTATGACGAAAAAACCTTGCTCTATCAAACCGTCATTCACATGACGTTTTTGTTCTCGGCACTGGCGATTGCGGTGACCGATTACGTGATGGAAAAAGCCACCACCGAAGCGCGCAAGCATGGCGGTGCGGATCATTAGGCTCTGAGGGCGCGGCGCAGGCGGGGCGCGCTAACCGCCAGCGAACTTCAAAACAATCCTGAGGCAACCCCGACGTTAGCTCAGGACAATCCCAAGGCAACGCCGGTATCACCCCAGCGACTCAGCTAGCGCCAAAGCAGCGACACCAGATCCGACGCCAGCAACACGGCGACGCCCAACGCCGACACGATTCCCACCCATTTGTCGCGCCCATCGGCGCGGGCTGGCAGGGTGGCGGGGCTGGCGAAATAGCTGAGAATGGCTTGCATGGTGATCTCCAGATATACTGATGTTTATACAGTATACTGGTTTTTTAACCATATAAACAATTTTTTCAGGCAATCGCCTTAATCCTCACCGTCAGCCGCCGCTTTCCAATCCCATTCATGTACTCCTGTACGCCGGTCACGCCCTGCAATCGCCCTGGCCGGCAGCGCCAGCCGCCGCGCCGCAATCGCCCAAGTGCTGCAATGCCCTGAATCCGCTCTGGCACCTCACCCAATGCAGGTACACTCGTTTTCTGAAACTTCGACAGGAATCCACCATGTCTCTCGCGATTGATATCGTCCAGTTAAACACTGCCGAGCGGCTAGACTTGCTGGAGCGGCTTTGGGACAGCCTGACCACTACACCAGCAGCCCTGCCGCTCACCAGCGCGCAACGCGAAGAGCTGGATCGCCGTCTCGATGCCCTCGATCACGAAGGCCCGTCTGGCATCCCCTGGGACGAGGTGATGCAACGGATTCGCAACCGTAGTCTTTGATGCGCGTGCTGGTTCGCGCCGCTGCGGCGGCGGATATTGACGAAGCATTTCTCTGGTATGAGAAACAGCGCGCCGGGTTGGGCGAAGAATTTTTGCGCGAAGTAGAGGCCGTGCGTACACGCATCGTGCTCAACCCGGAAACGTTCCCGGTCACCCATCGGCAAACCCGCAGGGTGCTACTCCAGCGTTTTCCGTATGCCATGTACTACCGTCTCGCTGGTGATCTGGTGATCGTTGTCGCTTGTATGCACGGACGCCGCGATCCACGGCGCGTGGCGCGCAGGTGACCCCCCATCTCACCAAATACTCCTGCCCCCAAGCAAGGCGACGCTGAGTGACAAACAGTGCTGCCTTAAAACGGCATCTTCATGCCCGGCGGCAATTGCATGCCGGCCGAGGCGGAAGCGCGTTTCTCTTCCGAAATTTTCTCTGCCTTGCGCACCGCGTCGTTGACGGCGGCGGCGACCAGGTCTTCTAGCATGTCCTTGTCGTCGGCCAGGAGCGACGGATCAATCACTACGCGCTTGACCGTCATCTTGCCGGTCATGGTGACTTTGACCAGCCCGGCGCCGGACTGGCCCTCGATCTCGATGCCCGCCAACTCTTCCTCGATCTTGGCCATTTTGCCTTGCATCTGCTCCTGCATGGCCTGCGCCTGCTTCATCAATCCTGCGAGTTGGCCTTTGTTGAACATGGA
>JAYVSR010000139.1:0-11580 GCA_043775155.1 Burkholderiales bacterium
CAATGTCGACGCCGCTGTGTCCCACGCCGCAGGGCGGTGCTCAATGGCGGTGTGTACTTCGTCGCACCACGCGCTGGCGGCAAAAACGCCTTGCTGCGCGCCGCTCTTTTTCGCCGTAGCGGCAAGTGCATCAATCGCAGAGAACGCATCGGCTTGCGCAGAAAATTTCATCCGTGCGCCAAATGCTTTTTGCGCGCGCGCGATTTCGATTTCCTCCGCATCAATCTGCATCAGCTCGCACGCGGCGTCAAACGCCTTGCCGAACTTGAGGGTGAAGTCCACCTTCTTGCCGATCAGGAGCACGCGGTCTGCTTGCACCAGCATCTCGGCGACAGCGCCGAGCGCCGGGTCGTTGATGCCGCGCGGGCTTTCCATGCCAATCACCGGAATGCCGCAAGCCGCGTCGAGCGCCTGCAACTTCGCGCGGCCGGCACGCGTGAGACTCGCGGGGCCAGTAAGAATCAAAGGCCGCTTTGCGGTGTGCAGCCACGTCAACACCGCTTGCGCGTCCGCCGCTTTGAGTGGCATCGGCACGCTGCTAAAATTTTGAGCAGCGGCCTGTGAGCCTTGTGCCGCACCGTTCTCCAGTGCATCGGTCGGGAGACTTAGATGCACTGGTCCCGGCCGGCCGGATACCGCTTCACGCAGCGCACGCGCGATGTCAGTGCTCAACGACTCGGCACTCGCCGCCACCCACGACGCCTTGGTCACCGGTGCAGCCATCTCGGCCTGGCGCATTTCCTGAAACGAGCCGAGACCGATCTGGTCGTTCGGCGCGTGGCCCGAGAGCAGCACCACCGGCGCTTCGCTCATCTGCGCGGTGTAGAGCGCGCCCACGGCATTCGCATGGCCCGGCCCGCCGGTGACCAGCGCGATGCCAACCCGGCCGGTGAGGCGCGCGTAGGCGTCCGCCATATGTACGCAGGCTGCTTCATGGCGCGTGTGGATCAACTCGATGTCGGTGTCGAACAATGCGTCCCACAGCGGCATGATGTGATTGCCCGACAGCGCAAAGATGTGTTTGACGCCCGCTTGTTGGAGTGATTGCGCCAGTGCGTCAGCGCCACGATTTTTTTTCATTTGATCAAGCTCTCTCCAGGGTTAACGCGGGTGAAACTGACTGCCTCGCGCCCCAGCGTGAGCGCGCCTGCCACCATGCGCGCGACGGTGTAAGTCGAGGTCGGCAAATCGCCGGTCTCGGGAAAATCTTCGCGAAAATGCGCGCCGCGCGAATCGTCGCGCGACAGCGCGGCCTCGGCAATCACCCGGCTTACCTGAATCAGGTTCTTCAGGTTCAGCCAATCGTGCCAGGTCAGGTTGAACGCACGGTCGCCGTCCGCCACGCCAATGTTGTCGAGCTGTGCATCGAGATCGGTGAGCATTGCAAGTCCGCGCCGAATGCTCTCTGCCGTGCGCAAGATGCCAACGTCTTCCCACATGCCATTGGCGAGCGCATCGCGAATCGTCTCCAGGCTCGCAGCCGGTTTGCTCGCACTTGTCTGAAAGGGCGATTCGGCAGCGGCGATGGCGCGCGCGATGGCCGCTTCGTCGGGTGCGCGCAATGCTGGCGAGTCCGCGCCCTTCACATACCGCGCCATCGTGTCGCCAGCAATGCCGCCAAACACGGTCGAGTTGGCCACGCCATTTCCACCAAGCCGATTCGCACCATGCACGCCGCCGGTGTCCTCCCCCGCCGCGAAAAGGCCATTCATTTCAGTCGAGCAATCAGCGCGGAACTGCACTCCGCCCATCATGTAATGCGCAGTCGGCACCACCTCGACCAGACCACCGGCGAGATCAAAGCCGCAATCATCACAACGCTCGACCATGCCCTTGAAATCGCGCCGCACCTTGGCCGGCCCCAGATGGCCCATCGAAATATAGAGGCCGCCATTCGGCGTCGTATTGCCGGCCCGCATCTCGGTGAACATCGAACGCGACACAATGTCGCGCGTCGCCCGCTCGTTGCGCGAGTCGTACTTGTGCATGAAGCGCTGCTCATCGCCGCCGAGCAGATAGCCGCCCGCGCCGCGCAAGCCTTCTTCAATGATGGTGCCGGTGATGCGTGTGCCGGCGCCGGCCAGCACGCCGGTAGGGTGGAACTGCACCATCTCCATATCGCGCAGCGGCAACCCCGCGCGCAGCGCCATCGCCAAGCCGTCGCACGTCTTGTCACCGGATGGCGTGTGGTACTTGTACATCGTCGGTCCGCCGCCGGTCGCGAGCAGCACCGCCTTCGCCTGCACGAACACGTATTCACCGGTGCGCATGTCGATCATCAGCACCCCGCTGATCGACTCCTTGCCGTCTCCTGCGCCGTCAACCGTGCCGTTACCGGTCTCGGCGCTCTTGATCAACTCAATCGCCCGATGCTCCTCCAGCCGCTCAATCCCGCGCGCCCACACCTGCTCAGCGAGACGGTTGATGATCTCGATGCCGGTCAAATCGCCCTTGTGTACCGTGCGGTCGAAGGTCTGCCCAGCAAACGCTTTTTGATGCACCGTGCCGTCCGGGTTGCGATCAAAAAAACAGCCGAGCTCATTCTCCAGTTCATGGATGCGCACGACCGCCTGTTCGCACAGCGTCCACGCCAGGTCTTGATCCGAGAGCCACTTGCTGCCCTCGATGGTGTCCATGAAATGGCGCTCGACCGAATCGTCCTTCGCCAGAGCGACGTTGTAGCCGCCTTGCACCATACGCGTACAACCGGACTTACCGAGCAGACCCTTGACCGCGACGGTGATCTGCAAATCAGGCGCAGCCTGATGCGCATGGAGAGCAGCGAACAGCCCGGCACCGCCGGAGCCGAGGATCAGGATGTCGGTGGTGAGGCGCTTTATCTGTGAGTGCGTCATGTTCGATTTTTTCTGCCCAAGACGGTCAAGGACTTTCCGGTTGCACCCTTCACCGCCAAAATGCTGATGCCCTCATCAAACGTAATCAAGCGCCCGCCGCGCTTTACTGCGAGAGCGAGCAGATAGGTGTCGGTGATCTGGCGCGCGCCATGGATGCGGGATGCATCGACTACCCCCGCATCGAGCAGCGAAACGCCATCGGGCCAAAACTCGTGCGCCGAGTGCGCTTGTGCATCGCGCAAGCGCTCGATCACGGCAGAGGGCGGGCGCGAGCCAGGGTAGGCCGATTGCGACATGATGCGCACGCAGCCGTTTTGCGTGATCGGGCAGGATGCCCAACCGTCTTTGATGTTCGCCTTGAACCAGTCCGTGGCATCGACGTGATGCGGGTGCGCCTGGTCAAGCAGGGCGATCAGAACATTGACGTCAAACAGCGCGCGCATGGACGGCCTAGTACTCGCCGTCTTCGCGCAACTTGTTGATCATCTCGTTGCTCACCACGCGACCCTCTTTCGGGAAGGGTCGGAAGCCAAATACTGCCTTCGGCTCACGCGCAGCCGAGGCGGGTGGGCCGGTGAGTCCGCGCCGCGCCAAGTCGGAGATCATTTGACCAATGGTCTTTTTCTCCCGGCGCGCCAAATCCTTTGCGGCGTAGAGGATGTCGTTTTCGATGTCGAGAGTGGTTCGCATAAGGTGATGCTATTGCATCAAACATCAGATGTCAAATCAAGCCAAACGGATCCAGGCCGCCGGCTGACGGCAGCGCTCATTCCTTCACGCCAAGCCCCGCCAGCACCGCCGCGCGCTTCGCTTGCGCGCTCGCCGTCACCGCGTCATACAAACTGCCGCCGTGGCTATCCATGCCGACGAGCAGCGGGCCGAAGCCCTTGATGCGGAATTTCCACAGCGACTCGGGGTTGAGATCGTCGAGATCAACGTCTTCAATCTGCTCGATCCACGTCGTCTCCAGCGCGGCGGTGCCGCCGACGATGGCGAGATACACGCCGCCGATGTCGCGAAACGCCTCTTGCGAACCCTGGCGCAGGCCGCCTTTGCCGATGATGATGCGCACGCCGTGTTGCGTCATCAGCGGGCGGGTGAAGCGCTCCATTCGATCTGAGGTGGTGGTGCCGATGCACACCGGCGCGTAGCCGGAAGGATGCTCTGCGCTCTTCTCGACCTTCTTCACATTGGGCGCGGTATGAATCACGGCGTGACCGTTCAAGTCGAAGCGCGTTTTGCGCGCGCGGTCGAACATGTGAATCTGCGTTGCATCGCGAATGCCGAACAGCGTGCCGTTGAGGGTGACGGTGTCGTTGACGCGCAGTGTGCGCATCTGCGCTTCGGTCACCGGGGTGTTCAATTCAACATGGGCCATCGCTAAAACCCTTTGACAGGAAACCCTTGGTGGGAGCCATTCTTTGTAACAATGCGGCTGAAACCTTTGGTGTGAGCGCCTCTCCGGGCGACTCCTGGTTCAAAATCCATACACCACCCCCGCTGCGGTAAACGTCGCGCGCGCGCGCCGCGCCGAGTGGCATTGCATGTTCACCGCCACCGGGTTCATCGTGATGTGGGTCGCCGCGAGTTCGATGTGGACTGCGAACGCGGTGGAATCGCCGCCCAAACCCTGCGGGCCGACGCCGAGCAGGTTAACCGCCGCTGACAGTTGCTCTTCGAGTTTCGCGCCTTCGGGGTCGGTGCAACGCGAGCCGAGCGGCCGCGTGCCGGCGCGCTTGGCCAACGCGACGCACAGATCGGACGTGCCGCCAATACCGACGCCGACGATAGTGGGCGGACAGGTTTTGCCGCCGGCGGCCAGCACGCAATCGACGACGAAGGTTTTGATCGCGTCGACCCCCTCGGCAGGAATCGCCATCTTGAGAAACGAGTTGTTCTCCGAGCCGGAACCCTTCGGAATCATTTCGATGTCGAGCACGCCGTCGCGGTCTGAAAAATCAATATGAATCACCGGCACTTCGGCGCCGCAGGAGGTGTGCTCGTTCTTGCGCGTGATCGGGTGGACGACGGATGAACGCAATGGATGTTCGCGCGTCGCGCGCGTGCAGCCGGCGCGGATCGCCAGCTTCAACGCGTGGCCGTCGATCTCGACATTGCGGCCGATGGTCACGTTGTAAATCGGAATCCCGGTGTCCTGGCACAGCAGGTTGTCGTTGGCTTCGGCCACTTTGATATTCGCGAGCATGGTGCCGATGATGTTTTTCGCGGTCGCATCGGTCTCGGCGGCGTCGATGCGCGCGAAGCCTTGCTTGATGTCCGGCGGCAACAGCTTCAAGGAGCGGATGTAGAGCTCCTTGGCGGCTTCTTCGATGGCGTTAAGGTGGGGTTTCATCGCGGGCCTGTCGTCTGTTCGTCTGTGCGTCCGTTCGTCTGTGTTTCGCCGGGGTTCGGTTCAACCTGCCGACAGCTTGCGCTCGGCAATCACTTTTTTCCAGCGCTCAGCTTCCGCTGCAATCGCATTGGCGAAGTCGGCCTGCGAGTTGCCCACCGGGGTCAGGCCTTGCACGAACAGGCGGCCACGCATTTCCGGGCTGTCGAGCACCTTTGCGGTGTCGCGCTGCACTTTGTCGACGATTTCTTTTGGCGTGCCGGCCGGCAGCATGAAGCCGAACCAGCCGGTGTTCTCAAACCCCGGCAAGCCGCTCTCGGCCACGGTCGGCACGTTGGGCAGCATGGTCGAGCGCTCGCGGCTGGTCACAGCCAGCGCCTTGATCTTGCCTTGATTGACGAAGCCGACGGCTGCCGCCATGTTGCCCACCATCATCTGAATTTGCCCGGCGACCAGATCGTTGTAGCCCAGTGCTTCGCCTTTGTACGGCACGTGTTGAATCTCGACACCGGCGGCGGCGGCAAAATTTTCTGCCGCCATATGCACCTGGCTGCCGACGCCGGCCGAGCCGAAGTTGATGCTGTTCGGTTTGGCTTTTGCCAGCGCGATCAGCTCCTTGATGTCCTTGGCCGGCACCGAGGGGTGCGTGACCACCAGCATCGGCCCCACCGCGACATTGGTGACGGGAATGAAATCCTTCTGCGCGTCGAACGGCATCTTCTTATACAGCGACGGGTTGACGGTGAAGATGCTGCCCGAGGTCATCAGCACGGTATAGCCGTCTGGCGTGGCTTTCGCCACGACTTCAGCGCCGATGTTGCCACCGGCACCGCCGCGGTTCTCGATCACCACCGATTGGTTCCACAACTCACCCAGTTTTTGCCCGACGATGCGCGCCACCACGTCGGTAGTGCCGCCCGCAGCAAACGGCACGACGATGCGCACCGGGCGGGCCGGCCAAGCCTGTGCCCACACGTTTGAAGTGAGAGTCAACAGCGCAACTGTGACGACATGCGTGACGACATGCGCGACGACGTGCCTGATGCCAAATCGATTCATGCTGGTCTCCTAAAATTTCAACGCCAATGCAAACGCCAGCCCCGCCGCGAGCGCGACACCAAAGCCGCCCGCAATCAAATTTTTGCGCTGCCCCGACCACGGGCCGAACTCGATCAGCAGCACCCGCACCCCGCCGGTGAGATGCACCGTGAGCAACACCACCAGGCCCCACTCGGCGAATTTAAACAGCGGCTGATCAGTCCAGTTGATGATGCCGTTCAACGCGGCCTCGCCCGCAAGCGCATGGCCGAGCGCCCAAAAATGCACCGGCAAAAACAGCGCGAGTAGCAATCCAGAAACCCGATGGACGATGAACGCCCAGTACGACGCGTGGTTGCGCGCGCGCGCGTCGTTGCGGCGGGTGGTCTGTGTCATGAGCGTTGCCCCTCAGTCAACCCATGTATACGCCGTACACCGCGCGCAGGCCGAGAAACAAGATGGCAACGCCAAACATCTTGCTCAGCACGACCGAAAGAAAACGATCGAGGCGAAACCACTCTTCAAAAATCCGCATCAGACCCACCGGCACATGTACCGCGCAAGCGAGCACGAAGACGGCGTAAAACGCCGCGAACGAAATCGAGCCGCGCGTGCGTCCGAGAATTTCTGCCCCGGTGAGACCGCCGCGCACCGCGTAAATCATGATCGCGATGTGGACGATCACGCACAGCGCCAGCAGCATCGCGCTGATGCGCTGCCAATACCAGAGCTTGGCTTCGACGATGCGGTTGTCGCTTGCGGCCATCAACCCAACTCCCCGCGCACGGCCGCGCGCGCCGCGAGTTTTTTCAATCCGGAGATGCCAGCGGTGGGTTCAATCTGCTTCGGGCAGCGCTCGTTGCACGAGCCTTGCGTGTGGCAAGCGTGGCAGCCGGCGTCACCCGATACTGCGAGCAAGCGTTCCTTTTGCTGCACATCGCGCACGTCATTCGCCAGCGTCCATGCGCGGTTGAGTGCGGCGGGGCCGAGGTAGTTGGGCCGCCAAGCCACCACGTCGCATGAGGCGTAGCAGACGCCGCAGCCAATGCACTCGATACCGGCGTTGGCTGCCTTGCGCTCTTTCGTGTCTGGCTTGACCACGGCGAATGCGTCATGCCGTGTTGCGGTGCCTTTGAACTGGCCTTTGGCGCGCGCCCATTTGTCAAAGAACTCGCGCATGTCGGTGGCGAGGTCTTTGATCACCGGCAGGTTCGCCAGCGGGGCGATTTCGAGCGTGCCGTTTTCGGCGACGCGATCCACATGAGTGCGGCAAGTCCAGCGCGCCTGGCCGTTCACCGTCATCGCGCACGAACCGCACACGCCGACGCGGCAGGCGAAGCGGTATGAGAGCGACGGGTCGAGCGCGCGCTGAATATGCGTCACCACATCGAGCACGGTCTGCGACGGCCGGCGCGGTACTTCGTAAGTGGTGAACGCGCCTTGCGTCTTGCCGCGCCAGACCGAGACTTTGAGAGTAGGGGAATTCATGCGGCTAACTATACGGCCAACTACACGGCCAACGCGCGCAACTGGTTTAGAAGCGCATCGGGAATCGTCACGCCGTCCTGCGCCGCTTTTTCCGCCAGCGCGGCGCGCCGCGCGCCCGGCAGGCGTACGCCGTCTTCGGCCAGCATCACTTTGAGCAAGGTCTCGACGCGCTCGGTATAAGTGTCGCTGCCCGCCAGCGCGGCCGGGTTGATAACGATGAAGGCCTGGCCCAACTGCGGACGATTGCCTTCGGTGACAAAAAACGAATCGGCCTCGAAACCGAATTGCGCGCCGGTGAGGGCGACCACGATCAACTCGACCATCAATGCGAGCATCGCGCCCTTGGTGCCACCTGAGCTGCCATCGCTGTTGCTGCCGCCGGTACTCCCAAAGGGCAGCATCATGCCTTCGAGCGCCGCCTTCGCATCTGTTGTGGGTTGGCCGTCTTTGTCGAGCGCCCAGCCGAGCGGAATGCTCTCGCCCTTTTGCGCCGCCACCATGATCTTGCCGCGCGCCACCTCAGAGAGCGAGAGATCAATCGAAATCGCCGCACCGTGCCGGCGCGGGAACACAGCGGCAATCGGGTTGGTGCCAAACAGCGCGCGCTTGCCGAAGCCGGTTGACGCGGCCATCGGCATCGCGGCCGGCGAGTTGCCCATCGCGATGCCCGCCATGCCTTGCGCTGCCACCGCTTCGAGGTGATACGCGGCGACGCCAAAGTGATGGCTGTTGGTCACACCGGCAATCGCGATGCCGTATTCGCGCGCGCGGAGAATCGCCTCGCCGATGGCGAGATCGCACGCGGGAAAGGCGAGGCCGTCTTTGGCATCGATCAAGATCGCAGCGCCTTTGGCGCGCGTCATCACCGCCACCGCCTTGCCATCGGCACGGCCATTTTTGAGGAAGCCGGCGTACTGCGGCACGCGCGAGACGCCGTGTGAGGCCAAACCTTGCGCATCGGCTGCCACCAAGGCTTTCGCGGTGCTTACCGCCATCGCGGCGCTGGCGCCGCAAGCTTCGAGCGCGCGCGCCGCGAGGGCGCGCAACTCATCCAGTGAGAGATTAGCCATCTGCCCTAAAACCCTTGGTGTGAGCGCTTCTTGGACATTTTCTCCTCTGGGGCGTCAAGCCGATTCGTAGAGCCGCGTGAGGACAAACTCGCGATGCCCCAACGCTTCAGCGGCGGTGAGCCGGCCATTGGCGGTACGCAACATGCAATCGAGCAGCTTGTCGCCGGCGCCTTCGAGCGTGAGCTCGGACTGCAACAACGCGGACGTATCCACATCGACGTGCTCGCTCATCAAACGCACGGTGCGCGGGTTGGCGCAGATTTTGATCACCGGCAAAATCGGGTTGCCGATCACGTTGCCCTGGCCGGTGGGGAAGAAATGCACGGCAAAGCCGGAAGCAGCGCACAGGGTCACCATCTCAGCGGCGGCGCTGGAAGAATCCATGAACCACAGGCCCGGATGGGTCGGCATTTCAGCCTTGTCGATCACGCCATCCACCGTGCATTTTTTGCCGATTTTCTGGATGTTGCCGAGCGCCTTCTCTTCAATCGTGGTGAGGCCGCCGGCGATGTTGCCTTTGGTCGGCTGGCTGTCAGACAGATCGCTGGTCTTGTGGCGGTTGATCAGGTCTTGATAGCGGTTGAACATGAACATGAACTGGTCACGCACCTTGTCGTTGGCGCAACGCGCCGCCACGATTGATTCGCCGCCAGTGATCTCGGACGTTTCACCGAAGCACAGGTAGTTGCCGAGCGGGTGCAGCTTGTCGAACGCCGCGCCCACGGTGGGGTTGGCGCC
Source organism: Burkholderiales bacterium (assembly GCA_043775155.1). Taxonomy (GTDB): domain Bacteria; phylum Pseudomonadota; class Gammaproteobacteria; order Burkholderiales; family JAEUOS01; genus CANJDH01. Next base: position 9,540 of record JAYVSR010000139.1, read on the forward strand.
GCAGCCGGAGGTAGTGTCCGATTCGCCGCATTTGGTCGAGACCCACAGCTCGTTGATCGCGCATTCCTCGCGCTGTTTTTCGCTCGCCCATTGCACATACTCTTTGGCCATTTTCGAGGCGCGCTTGATCGTCTCGTGATCGCCATAGCCTTCAATGCCGAAGCCGACGACGGGCTTGCCGGTAGCCGCAATCGCGTCAACGATTTTTTTGGTCCAACCGTCTTCAATGCCGATCACCACGACAGCGGCGACGTTGGGGTTGCTGCCGGTACCGATCAGGGTGCGGAAATGCAGGTCGAGGTCGGCACCGAATTGCAGGCGGCCATACGGGTGCGGAATCGCCAGCGTGCCTTTGATGTTGTACGCCACCGCTTCGCAGGCGGCGTTCGACAGGTCGTCAACCGGCAGGATGATGACGTGGTTGCGGATGCCGACGCGTTTATTTTCGCGGCGGTAGCCCATGAAAGTTGTGTTCTTGGAAATCATCTGGCTCACCATCTTTTCGTTTTGATGTTGTGGACATGGGCATGCTCGCCCATCTTCATGTCTTTGACGACCTTGCCGATGTCAACGCCGTACTTGATCACGGTGTCGCCGGTCTTCATGTCTTTCAATGCGATCTTGTGGCCGATCGGGATGTCCTGTTTCGCGGTCATCGAGATGTGGCGGTTGTCATCCATGATCCAGCCGTTGAGTTCCTGGCCGGACTTGATGCCTTCGACCACGACCACGGCAACAGTGTCGCCAGCGTCGTGCAATACAAAGTGGTTCATGAGAGTTTCCTTGCAGGGTTGAAATGCAGCCGGAAGCATAGCGCCGGGTTAAAAACAAGTCAACTAAATGACTTGGTTGAGTTTGCTGGCCGGGTTTGTTAGACTGGCGCACGTTTCGTTCAAGCGGGCGTGCGGTTCCGTGCGGTTCCGTGCAGTTCGCTCCCGTTGCCCGTCCGATTCAACCGAAAGCAGTTCGTGGCCACCCGTCTCGCTCAATCCGCGCAGTTCTCCCCCGGTGGTCTCGCCACCGGCGCACCGATCTATAAGCAGATCGCGCGCGCCATCACGCGCCGCCTCGAGCAAGGTGCGTGGAAGCCGGGCGCGGCGATCCCGTCAGAGACACAGCTCAAGCAAGAGTTCGGCGTCGCCATCGGCACGATCCGCAAGGCAGTGGACGAACTGGCCGCGCAAAACATGCTGGTACGCCAGCAGGGGCGCGGCACTTTTGTTGCCACCCACAATCGCGACCGTCTGCTGTTTCATTTTTTTCACGTTGAACGGCAGGACGGCCACAAGGAATATCCCGATGTGCAGCTTTATGATTTCGAGCGCACGCGCTTGAATCGCGAAGCCGCAGAAAAACTCGCCATGCACGAAGGCGACCGCGCGCTGCGGTTTCGCAACACGCTCGCGCTCAAAGGCAAAAAAATCATGCTCGATGACATCGTGCTGCCCGAGCGTTTGTTCCCGCGCCTGACTGAGAAAAAACTGCGCGAGCGCTCCGGCACTCTCTACAACCTGTATCAGGACGACTATCGCATCTCGGTGGTGCGCACGGCGCAGCGTTTGTCATCCGCCATCGTGCCGCGCGACGTAGCGAAGGCGCTCGACTTGCCCACTGGCCTGCCAGTGCTGATGATTCGCCGCGTCGCGTTTGCGTATCACGATAAGCCGGTCGAGTATCGCGTGTCTTACGTCGATACGCGGCAGCATGACTATGTGGGTGATACGCATCGCTAGTCCACGCACCGGTAGCCGCTGACCGGCGGCGCAAGACCGCTACTCAGGCCACCAGCCTTCCGCAGCCCAGCGCAATCGCGGCGAATCAAACACACCGGCAACCTGCGCGGCGCGCTCGCCGCCGAGAGCAAGCGTACCAACGCCACTGTCGCTTCTGCCCGTCGTGCTGTCTGTAGTGCTCTCTCCGGCCGAATAAAAAAACGGCCCTGCGGCCGCTCTTTTATTTCAGATAAACCGCCAAGACCGTTGTCCCACAACGGTCTTGGCCTTACGCCTGACTCACGCTCAAGCCATCAAGCGCGCAAATC